>CAYZDM010000266.1:0-5067 GCA_964476875.1 uncultured Sandaracinaceae bacterium
TGACACGAGCGACTACCCCGAACGCGAAGCCAGTTCGGCCGAAGCGTTTCGCGAGGCAGCAGAGCGCGTAGGGGTGCGACGAATCGTGTATCTCGGCGCGGTGGCGCCCGCGGCGCGACCCTCTCGGCATCTTCAAAGTCGTCTGCGGACCGGTGAGATTTTGCGCGCGGGACCGGTTTCGACGGTCGAGCTTCGGTGCAGTCTGATCATCGGTGCAGGGGGAAGCTCTTGGATGATGGTACGCGATCTCGCAGCTCGGCTTCCCGCAATGCTCCTGCCGCGGTGGCTCCGCTTCTCTTCGTGGCCCGTGTGGGTCGAGGATGTCGTGATCGCGATTGTTCGTGCGCTCGACTTCCCACTCAAGGGTAGCGCTTGGTTCGATTTGCCGGGACCCGAACGAATGACCCACGCCGACTTTCTCGCCCGGGTCGCCAAGAGCATGGGGAAAGACCCACGGATCGTTGGCGTACCGGTGATCACACCCACACTTTCCAGTTATTGGATTGCACTGGTGACCCGAGCGGACCTTGCTCTTGCGCGCGAGCTCGTTCAGGGGCTTCAAAGCGACCTCGACCCAAGCGGCGATGTCTTCTGGGACGAGCTCGAGGACGAGGAGCCGACCACGTTCCAAACATCCGTGTACCAAGCGCTCGAGGACGAGAGTGCTACCCAGGTGCCCAGCCCAAAGCTCGTCGCGCGAATTCGAGGTCGCATGAGAGGCGGTGTCTAGGTGACGAAACCGACACGGGCGCCGGGCATCGTCCTCGTACTTTGTATCGTGGCCTTTTGCTTGGCGATGGGGTTGCGCGAAGTCCTGAACATTTGGATTGGCACCGGGACCGCCGCGGTAATCTCCATGCTGCTCCTTCGCCGACTGCCGAGCCCGCCGTCTCTTCAGGCGAACCACGACCCACTTCGCGGTGGGATCGTAGGCTTGATGGTGGCACTCGCCATGTCGATGGCGACCTGGCTCCTCTACCCCCTCAGCGTCGACTTCGTCCCGGCGATCGGCGTGGAAGTTCCGAAGCTCTACGCCCTGCTTCGGCAGTTTCCGGGCCCGGTTTGGGCATTGCCAGTTCTGGTTCTGGTCGTTGCCGCCGAAGAGCTCGTCTGGAGGGGGCTCGCGATCGATGTGTTTTCGAAGTCGCTAGGCCCCTCGCGTGCCGTCGTACTGGCCGCACTGGTCTACGTGCTTCCGCAGATCGCCTTCCGTTCTCCGCTTCTTGTGATTGTGGCGCTGCTTTGCGGTCTCGTTTGGGGCGCCCTCCGCATGTGGACTCGTGGGCTCCTTGCACCGCTGATCGCGCATCTGACATGGGATCTGCTGGTCTTCGTTTTGTTCCCCGTGGAGTAGTCAGGACGACGCAGCGTGAAGCGGGGCCCGACGCGCCCCGGGGCGTGCGAGCAAGAGTTGCGCGATGCCGCAGTGACGCTCCAGAAAGGCACCTTCGCACGAGGCCAGATAGAAATCCCACATTCGCTGAAAGCGCGGTGGGTACCCAAGCGCCTCGATTTGTCCGAGGTGCGCACGAAAGCGGCTGCGCCACTCGTGCAGTGTGCGTGCATAGTCATCGCCGAAGTCTTCGAAATGAAGGAGCCTGAGGTCGCTCTTCTTGCGCCACGCGGTGGTCATCGCGTCCAGACTCGGCAACTGCCCCCCTGGAAAAATGTGACGCTTGATGAAGTCGACGCGTCCGACGCTCTGTGCGAATCGGTCATCGGGGATGGTAATCGCCTGAATCAGTGCGAGGCCGTCGGGTCTGAGAAGCCGACCGATCTGGGCGAAGTAGGTATCGAAGTACTCCGCCCCGACCGCCTCGATCATCTCAATCGAGACGAGCTTGTCGTACGAGCCTCGAAGGTCACGGTAGTCCTCGAGCAAGACGGTGACCCGGTCGGTGAGCCCGGCGTCCCGAACGCGTTGTACGGCTAGATCATATTGCTGCTGTGAGATGGTGGTCGTCGTGACCCGACAGCCGTAGTGACGGGCCGCATGTACGGCCATCGCACCCCATCCGGTTCCGATCTCGAGCAGGCGGTCGTGGGGGCGGAGATCGAGCTTTTCGCAGATGCGATTCAGCCTGGCCTCTTGCGCTTCTTCGAGGGTCATCTCCTCGCGTTCCCAGATCGCAGACGAATACATCATCGATCGGTCCAGCCACAGCTCGTAAAAGTCGTTGCCGAGGTCGTAGTGCTCGGAGATGTTCCGACGGCTTCCATCCTTCGTGTTGCGGCGCAGTCGATGATAGATCCCCTCGAGCGTCCCGCGAACCAGCCCAAGCCCACTGCCGTCGAGGTTGCTGAGGCGGGTCGATGTCCGAAGAAGAATTTGGACCGCGGCGACGAGGTCGTCGGCCGACCATAGGCCATCCATGTAGCTCTCGCCTGCGCCGAGGCTCCCTCCGAGGACGATGGCGGTCCATGCGTCGGGGTGGTGAATGCGAACGGTTGCGTGTAGGCCCGAGTCGCCACGGCCGTATCGGGTCGTGACCCCTTGGTCGACGACCGTGAGCTGACCGAACGAGATCTGCTTGAGTCGGTCGGTCACCAAGTTGCGCGCGACGCGCGATGGAACGTCAGCCGGAACGTCGGCCGAAGGGAAGATGGGTCGAGATAGGGAGATCGGTCCGATCATGACTCAGCTTTCGGTCTTGCTCGTGAGTTGCCTTGGATGGGGGTGATAGGGGGCCCCTTTCCACCAAAGCCGCGCGGCTTGGCCGTAGATGCCGCGCAGCACCGTCAGCGCCATCGCCGGATGTCGCACGAGTGCAAGCGCCGCATGCCTCGGGCTCAAGGGCTTGCGGCGAAGGCTCAGCGTCGCGTCGCCAACCATCACATCGCCCTCCCAGTTCTCCATGTGGACCACCAGCGAGCGCCCCGGTTGAGTGAATCGCCATTCGTATTGCTGGGTCATCGGATGGAACGGCGATACGTGAAACGCTTTTGGAACGCGGAACCGCAGCGCTCTCCCTCGTTCAAGCGCGTCGCGTTCAACGTCGACGGCATAGCAGTGGCGCTCGCCCCAAGGCGTGTTGTCGACCTCGGCCAAGATGTGACTCAACGAGCCGCCGCGATCGAAGCAGTAGAATATGCTCACTGGGTTGAACGCGACTCCGAGGGTTCTCGGCAGCGTGAGCAGACGGATGGCGCCCTCGGGCCTTGCTCCACACTCCGCCTCGACGAGGTCGCGTACGGACTGGTCGAGCGGAACGCTTGGGTCTCCGAGGTGATCCTCGCGCGCGAACCGAGCAACGCCAGGTCCACGTGCGGACCACCCAGGAAGCGGGTCCAGGGCCTCGGGAAGCTCGCCGAGGTCGAGGTACGCATAGAAGATCCGGTACTCGAACGTATGTTCGACCGGCGTGAACCGTCGGTGGCGAACTTTGCCTTCATAGAGGGCGCTGTTCATGCCGCGGCCCCGATGGCGGGCCGTCGTGAGAGCGTATCGAGCGTCACGCCCAGCTTCTTGGCTACCGCAAGTGCGCTCACCACCCCGTCCTCGTGGAAACCGTAGCGCCAGTAGGCCCCGCAGTAGTAGGTATTGCGTGGGCCGCTCACCTCATCGATGCGGCCCTGGGCCGCAACCGCCTCCGGCGAGTAGAGCGGGTGGGCATACTTCGTTCGGTAGAGGATCTCCTCTCGCGCGATGCGATCTCCCGCGTTGAGCGACAAGCAGAAAGTCGTCGGAGCGTCTTCGATGCGCTGGAGCGCGTTCATGTCGTACGTCACGATCACCTTGTCCGAGGGACTCGATGGGATGAGGTAGTTCCAGCTCGCCCACGCGCGTTGGGTGCGTGGAAGGAGCGACGCGTCGGTGTGCAGTACCGCGTCGTTTTCCTGATAACGCATCGCGCCCAACACCTCGCGCTCTGCATCGCTGGGGTCGGCGAGCATGCGTAGGGCTTGGTCGCTGTGCGTGGCGATTACGATGCGATCGAAGCGTTCTCGGGAGCCTCCCCGGGCGGTGACCTCGACACCTCGGTCATCGCGCGCGATCCGCTCGACCGGGGAGGATAGCCGGATGCGGTCACGAAATGGCGCCGTCATTGGCTCCACGTATTCGCGCGAGCCCCCCTCGACAACAAACCACGTCGGCCGATTCACGAGGCTGGTGAGCCCATGGTTGATCAGAAAGCGAATGAAGGTGTGGGCAGGAAACTCCATCATCCGCTCGGGGTCGGTCGACCAGATGGAAGCGCCCATCGGGACGACGTAGAGGTCGACAAAAGACCTCGAATACTGGTTTGCTTTCAGAAGCTCCCCGAGCGTCGTCGTCTGGTTGCCTTCGTTCAACAAACGTTCGGCGTCGCGGTTGAAGCGAAGGATGTCGCGCGTCATCCGGATAACGCGGGGATTCAGGACATTTCGCCTGCGAGCCAGAATCGCCTGACTAGAATACTCGAGTCCGGTCTGAGCCTCGCGCACGCTGAAGCTCATGCCGGTCGGCTTCGTCCTCACGCCAAGCTCCGCGAAGATGCGCTGGAGGTTCGGATAGGTGCGGTCGTTGTGGACGATGAAGCCCGTATCAATGGCGAAAGATTGACCGTTGACCTGGACATCCACGGTGTTTGTGTGCCCGCCGATGCGGTCGCGCGCCTCGAAGACGGTCACCTCGTGCCGTCGCTGCAGCAGCCACGCCGCGACCAGACCGCTGATTCCGCTGCCTACGATGGCGATTTTCAAAGCCGCACCGCCCCGTTTCGAATCAGTCGCATCATCTGGCCCTTCGATCCATCTCGAGTCTGTTTGTCCGCGATGCGAGAGCGTCAACCCTTGATCCTCCCGCGTGCGAGGAAACCCGCGCGAAACAATGGGTCGCTCACGCGGGAGATACGTCCTCGACGAGGGTGCCGATCCACCAAATCGGCTCGCCCTGAGGTTCGCCAAGCATCACGAACGAGTCGTAGATTCGCGTCGGCTGCAGCGCAGGCGGGCCGCAACCAGCCATAACATCTAGTCCTGCACAGTTCAGTTCTCAGAGTGGTCCCATGGGCCAAGAGAGCGAGGCGACTACGGTCGGATCACTCGGCCGGCGCGCACACCAGACTGGTACGCTCCCGCCTTAAC
>CAYZDM010000267.1:0-5057 GCA_964476875.1 uncultured Sandaracinaceae bacterium
GACAAAGCGCGCTATGCCCGACGCATGCCCCTCACGGCCCGCTCAAGGGCGCTCTTGGACGATACGTGCCCCGAGAAGGGGCTCTTGTTCGGGCGCTACGACTACCGCCGCACGCTGCGCACGGCAGCCAAGACAGCGGGCCTACCGGCCGACAAGCGCAAGCACCTGAGCGCCCACGACATCCGTCACGCAGCGGTCACGCACGCGCAAGAGGTCTCGCAAAACATCGCGGGCGCCGCCTACATGGCAGGGCACCGGCGCACGGCCACCACGGCGGCCTATACACACCCCAACTACGCCGCCGGCCTCGCCATTCAACGGGCGCGATTCGGCTTTCGACACACCAAACGACACACCGCTTCAGAAAACGCAAATGGCGCAGAAACAGAATCTGCGCCAAGTGCCTGCAATCCCTTAGTAGGCACGGGCAGGATTGAACTGCCGACCCCTACCGTGTCAAGGTAGTGCTCTCCCACTGAGCTACGTGCCTGTTGGTCATCTCCACCCACGGTGGAAGCGGCGTCTTAACCCCCACCCCTGGGGGTGTCAACCCCGTAAAGTCGGCGCTTTGCGCCGTCCACGGCCTTTGCTTATTGATTGGGCCGCTGATAAGTGGACCGTTCGATGAGCGCCGATCATTCGACCGAAAAGGAGCCTAGCGGGCTGAGGCCGTTACCTTCGGTCAACATGGCCCTGCTCCCAAACGAGCTCCGGGCGAAACGCACCCGACGGCTGCTCGTGGGCGCGCTCGTGGGGGCGGTCGTGCTGGGCGCTCTGCTTCTGTGGATTGCGCGCAGCGTGATCCCGCAGACTTGGAACTGGGTGGAGGACAGCCTCGGCCACCAAGATGCCAAGCTTGCAGCCGATCTGGCCATGCTCGAAGACCTGGCACTCGCGGACGCGGACGGAGGCATCGAGGAAGAGCTCACGGTGGAGCAAGAACTCGCCATCGCACGCTCCCAGCCCAACGCGCGATATGAAACGCCGTTCGGAGGCGTGCCGAGTTTTCGCGGGGCATTGCTGAACGCCGGCCTCGAGGCGGATGAGTGCGCAGCGATCGAACAGGCCTTGCAGCACATCGTCGACTTTCGACGATGTCGACCCGAGCACAAGCTCATCGTCGAGCGTGACGAGACGGCCACGCTCAAGCGGTTCGAGTACCACCCCTCTCAAACCGAATTCGTCGAAGTCACGCGCGGGGAGGATGGTCTGTTTCGCGCGGAGCAGATCCGGGTGAAGGTCGAACGCACGCCAACCGCGAGGGCGGCTTCCGTTGTGACCTCGATCGGCGATGGGTTGGTCGGCATCGGGCTTCCCGCCGGACTGGCGACGTTCTTCGTCGAAGCCTTCGAGGGTCAGATCAACTTTGCATTGCAGGCGCGAAAGGGCGACGTCTTCCGCATCATCCTCGATGAGGAGCGAGTGGACGGGGAGTTTCTCCGCTACGGGCGTATCCACGCGCTCGAGTACGACGGCCAGCGCACGGGCAAGGTTCAAGCCTTCTACTATGAGGCCAGCAATACTCATGGGCAGTTCTACGACGAAACCGGGCGCGCCATGCAGGGAGGTTGGCTACGCACACCCCTTCGCTACGACCGCCTCTCCTCCAAGTACAACCCGAGGCGCTTTCATCCGATCTTAAAACGGACCGTGCCGCACCTCGGAGTGGACTACGCCGCCTCGACGGGCACGCCGGTATGGGCCGCGGCGGACGGACGCGTGACGTTCGCCGGACGCAAGGGGCCGAACGGAAACCTCGTCGTCATTCGCCACGGCGGTGGCTTTGAAACCGCGTACGCGCATCTGCACCGGATCAAGGGCGGCATTCGCCCCGGGACCATGGTGAAGCAACGCGAGCTGATTGGTTTCGTCGGCTCGACCGGTCGTTCGACCGGCCCGCACCTACACTTCGGTCTCAAGAAGTACAGTCGCTCGCTCGATCCGCTCACCGAGTTGAACGGCCCCGGCCTTCGCATGGCGACGCGCGATCTGTCCTCGTACAAGAACGCGCTCACAGATTGGCAGGCGCAATTGAGCGGCATCGAGGACGCCCCGGCGCTCACCGCGGGCGCCGATGAACCATTGGTCGAGCAAATCGACGAAATCATGGACTGACGCATGGATCGATCCGTCGCACTCGAGCGGTTGGTGATCGCGGCAGTCGTTCTCCTGACCGGGTGGGGAATCTGGGCCCACGGCTTGTGGGACCCATGGGAGCTTGGCTTGGCGGATGGGTCGACCGCCGGCCGCTTCCCGGGCGTGATCGCGGGCTGGCTCACCTGCGCTTTGAGCTTTGTGCTACTGGATCGACACGCGGGCAGGCGCGCTGCCGTAGTTGTCATCGCGGTCATCGCCTCCACACCGCTCTTTCTGCTCAACGCACGCCTGATGATGGGCGACTCACTTGGGATGTTCGCCCAGACCTGGGTCGGCCTCGCCGCGATAGCCGTCTGCTCGGGCGGAGTGGGCGCCCGTAGAGAGACCGTCTACTACGCCCTTCTTGGACTCGGGATCGCCATCAGCACACACACGAGCGGAGTTCTTCTCGGGCCCCTGCCACCCATCCTTGCGGTCGCGACCTGGAGCTTGCTAACAGATGAGGCCTCCCAAGGGCCGCGAGTCTGGCGGTGGCTCCTGCCGATCACGGCCGCGGTGCTCACGCTCGGTGTCGTTCGGGCGGTGTCGCTGGATGATCCCGGATTCAGCCATTGGCTGGGCGGCGGCTCCGTGGGCGGCAACCCACCGACATTCGACAAAGCTGGCGAGCTGGCCTTCCATGGCTTGGCCCCATGGAGCGCTGCGCTCCCCGTGGCCGCGATATCGGTACTCATCCCTCGAAGCACGCGGAGCCGGAGCACTCAGAATCTCGCGTGGGTGCTCTTGCTATGGGCTGCCTTCGCGTTCGTGTCGTGGACCGTCTTCGCGTCGCGCTACGGTTCCCCGCCCTATCTCGCTCTCGTTCCGCTGGCCGGCCTGATCGCAATCTGGTTGACGGAGGTGACCAGCGAGCCCGTCGCCCACTGGCCCTCCGCGGTCGTCGTCGCCCTGTTGGTCGGCCTGCTGATCCGAGACTACGCCTTGTATCCAGACAGCCCGCTTCAGTCTCTCGCCGTCGACGGGTTGAGCGTCCCGGACGTATACAACCCCCGAGGGCTGTGGGCACTAGTGCTCTCGCTGGCCGGCGTACTGCTTTGCCTCACGCTAGTGAGCCACGACGCGGTCGCCCGACCAAAGGCCCGGCGGACAGTTGATTGGTTTCGAGGTCACTGGGAGCTGGGCGGCATGCAACGCGGCTGGCTCCTTCTCGTCGCCTCCCTGCTCGCTGCATGCTTGTCGTTCGGCCTGATGTGCTTCGTACTCGACCTTCGTATCTCATCGGTCGTAGTCCGAGGGGGCCGTGCCGCCTTCTTCGTCCCCATCGTGTTGGCGGCTCTAGTGTTCGGGCTTCCGTGGCTCCGCTACGCCGTCGGCCGGCTCGGAGGTCGACGCGTGTTTCTCTCGCTTGCCGGGGGCCTGGTCGTTGGGGCGTTCGTCACGCTTTCGTTCCAACCCTCGCTCAGTCAGCACTTCTCGCCCAAGCCAGTCTACGACGCGTACAACGATCTGACGGCCGGGAGTCCGTCCCCGCTTGCGTCGTTCAAGGTGCCATCGACAGCGGCGCGCTACTACACCGAAGCGCCGGTGCAGGAGATCGGCACGAGGGCCGAACTCCTCCGTTTCCTACGAGAGGATGGACAGCGTTGGGCGGTGATCCCAGCGGATGATTTGGCCGAGCTCGACCGCGCGTATCGCCGATCCGATGGTAGACACCTGTACGTTGCGGACGCCCGGAGCGCGCGATTGCTCTTGATCGCTGCCCAACCGATCGACGGTCGCCCAAACGCGAATTTTCTCGAAAAAGCGGTCGTGCAGGATGCACCGGTGCCGCAGCACCCGGTCGACGCGAACTACGACGATCGCGTCGAGCTAGTTGGATACGACCTCCTTCTGCCCGAAGAGGATTCGGTGGGCGCAGGGCAGCGGTTCCAGTTGACCTGGTACTGGAGAGCTCTGTCTAAAGTTCCAAGCGGCTACACGGTGTTCGTGCACATCGATGGCTACGGCCTTCGGTTGAACGGCGACCACACACCCGTGGACGGCCAATACCCGACCAAACTCTGGGAGAAGGGCGACGTGATCATCGACACCCAGGAGATCACCGTGCCCGCCAACTACCCCGTCGGCGAGTACACGATCTACGTAGGTCTCTTCAGCGGCAGCAAGCGACTCAAAGTGAAGGCTGGACCGGAGGACGGTGGCGACCGGGTGAACGCCGGCACGCTTCGAGTGCGCTAGTCAGAGCCGGAATCCGCAAACACCGACGCGGCCAGATCCAAGCCCCCGGGGAACGCGCTCCGCGAAGCCTCGAACTCCTCATCACGATGAGTCGGGGTCGCGGTAATCCTCGAGGGGCGTCCCGCGCACGCGGTCGAAGGCGCGGGCGCGGCCCACCCTGCCACGGTGCTCCCAGGATTCGGTGCGAAGTTGTCCGTCTCTCCCACGCCGACGGGCACACCCGTGAGCGTTCGCTGGTCGAGGATGAACGCTTCGTCCGCGCGCAGGCAACGCATGCTTCGATTCAAACGCCGTCGCTCATCGTTTCGCATGGCCTCGAACGCGATCCCCATGCCCACGGAGCTCCCGTCCCCGAGCCGTCTTCGAAACTCCACGCGCTGGACGCGACCTGCCACGTAGAGGGGCTCTTCCCAGTCGGGCGGGTAGAAGGTGAGCGTGATCTCGGTCCCGATCTCCAACAGCAAGTCGGTCTGGATCCAAAGGCCCTCTTCGCTCACATCGCTGACCTGATGGGCAACCGCCTCGCCCCAGAGCTCGGCGTACACCGCGCACTCGAGATCCACGAGCCGTCGAACGGCCCGGCGGGCCTCGCGTTTGGCCCCGAACTGGCGAGCTGCCATACCCGTGCTTGTATTCGAGCCGGCGCCGAGGCGGCAAGTTACGGGTCGATGGCGATCGCCTGATCCGGTTCGAGGATGTAGCAGGTTTGATCCCAGGTCCCG
>CAYZDM010000268.1:0-5035 GCA_964476875.1 uncultured Sandaracinaceae bacterium
CTCAAACGTGACCGGGACCTGCCCGCATCGCCGTGTTCACGGTTCGTCACTTCATGTCATCTGATTTCGCATCGCCATGTCGACGTCAGGTCAACGAGCCAAGGTCGACCCCACCCGTCCACCGTCGCTTGGTGGCGAGCTCCGCGCTCGAACCCAGCGGTCAAACGAAGCAGAAATCTCGACCACGCCCGTATGCAATGCCGACACGCCTGGAACGGCTACCGAGACCGAGACGCCGCCTCCCGCGAGGGGGGGCGCTTCGCCTGCTTGACTAGGACCGGAGTTGGGCCACGACGGGTAATAGCGTGGATACTACACCTATCACATCAGACGCGGCGACCATCGACTCCAGCCCAGAGAATCGACCCGGGGCAACCCAGGGCGCCACCCAATCGGCCTCCAATCATTCGGAGAAGGGCGCCACCCACGGCCTTGGGCTGATCTTCTGCTTGTTGGAGCAGCCAACAGCCGTGCTTTTGGCGATTCCGACCGTCATCGCGCTCTTGGCGACCCTCCTGCTGGGTGGCACCTGGCTCACCTTTGCGGTCGCATGGGTGGCGGTGCCCCTGCTGTTCGTGCTTTTGCCGGTCGCCTTTCTCGTCTATCGGTCCCGCAAGCACGATGCGGGGAACGTGGATTGGAGCGGCGATCTCGTGTGGCATGAACCGCGCCAAGCGAAGCGCTTCGACGGACGTAAGATTCCGATGGAGTTGGCGTACGAGGCATACATGGACGGGAAGCTGGATTTCGAGGGCGACGTCCTAGAGACCCTTCGTCGGCGCAATCAGCTCTTTCGTTTTTGCTTCACCAAGAACGACGCGAAGTTCTACCTCAAGGAGTTCATGGGCCAAAACCTCGGCCACAGCGTAGCGGCCGACCATGGTGACATCGCGCACGTCTACGATCGCGGCAACGACTTCTACAACTGGTTCTTGGCAGAGACGATGGTGTACACGAGCGGCATATTTCGCGACCGGGACGAGTCGCTCGAGGACGCGCAGCGACGCAAGCTCGAAACCGTGAGTCAGTACGTGCAACTCCAGCCGGGGGACCAGCATCTCGACCTCGGGTGCGGTTGGGGCACTCTGGTCAATCACGCGGCGAAGCACCACGGCACCACCAGCACCGGCGTGACGCTGGCCCAAGAGCAAATCGCCTGGGCGGAGCAGGTTGCTGAGCGCGAGGGCACGACAGAGAACGTCCGATGGATCGTCGACGACTACCGCAACATCCCGGCGGAGAAGTACGACAAGATCACCTGCCTCGAGATGGCCGAGCACGTCGGCATCAAGAACTTTCAGAAGTTCTTGCTTCAAGTCCGGAGCATGATGAAAGACGATGGCATCTTCTACCTGCAGATCGCAGGCCTTCGCCGCCCTTGGCAGTTCGAGGACCTAGTCTGGGGGCTGTTCATGGCGAAGTACATCTTCCCGGGCGCAGATGCGAGCTGCCCTCTCGGGTTCGTGGTGGATCAAGCCGAGCGCGCCGGGTTCGAGGTGCACCGTGTCGAGAACTGCGGTGTCCACTACTCGCTGACCATCGAGAAATGGTACGAGAATTGGATAAGTAACGAAGAGGTGATCGTCGCCAAGTACGGCGAGCGCTGGTTTCGAATGTGGACATTTTTCTTGGCATGGTCGACGCTCATTGCGGCGCAGGGAAGCTCGACCGTGTTCATGATCACCCTCACCAAGAACATCCAGAACGACAAGGACTCGGTGAGCGAGGCCGAAGCCGAAGCTGTCCCCTTCAGCCGCATGCGGCGCTGGGTCGGCAAGAAACCGGTCGCCACCCAACAGTAGGACCCATGCTGCGCCACCACGAAGATCTGAGGCCGCTCTTCTTTCACGCGCTGTACTTCGGTCTGCTGGTCGTCGGATACCAGCGCGGGGTCGTCGACTGGTGGAGCGTGCCTCTGGTGATGCTGCTGTGCGTGACGTCGTTTCAGGGCGCGGTGCAGACACACAACGCCATCCACTCTCCCGTGTTTCGGGGCCGCTGGGCCAACAAGGTCTACCAGGTGGTGCTGACGCTCATCTATGGCCACCCCGTGAGCTCCTATGTGCCGGGTCACAACCTGAGCCACCACAGACATACCCAGACCCGCCGTGATGTGATGCGGACGACGAAGACGCGCTTCCGCTACAACGGCTTCAACGTGCTGTTCTTCTTCCTGGCGGTGGGTCCCAGCATCATGCGTGCGGACTCGCAGTACATGCTCCTGATGCGCAAGCGTCATCCCCGTTGGTTCCGGCAGGGGGTCGCCGAGCTCAGCATCCTGATGGTCGTGCAGGTGGCGCTGCTCATCATCGATTGGCGCGCATTCCTAGTCTTCTGGCTGCTGCCCCACCTCTATGCGCAGTGGGGCATCGTGACGATGAACCTGCTGCAGCACGATGGCTGCGATGCAGACAGCGAGTTCAATCACTCGCGAAATTTCGTCGGGCCAGTGCTCAACTGGCTGACCTTCAACAACGGCTACCACGGCATTCACCACAACCACCCTCCGCTGCATTGGAGCCTGACACCCGAGGCGCACCGCGAGCGCTACGCGGGGAAGATTCACCCGGGCCTCGAGCAGCCGTCGCTTCCAGCGTACGCCTGGACGACCTTCGTGCTGGGTCGCCGTTTGCGCTACGACGGAGTGCCTTTGGTGCTGCCCGAGGAGGGGCCCGACGAATCCTGGCTGCCCCGTCCGGAGCAGACCCTGGCCGACCTCGGTGCGGAGACCCTCGACCCGACGGCGATCTGATTCGAATAAGGCGCCGCGTTTCGGCGGTGTGTACCGGGGCCCGCGGTCCCTGGTCCGCTCTGGCCCATCTACACCCCGAGGGAAGCTGCTGCTGTGTCTCGTGTTGGCGTGTGTCGCTCCCGCAGGTTCAGCGCGCGCACAGATGAGTTCCCAGCAGGTCGTGGCCGGCGCCTCCGGGCCTCAGGCCATCTGCGAGTTCACACGTTCGGCCAACGAATTAGGAATCCACTGCTCTACAGCATAGCCAATTCAAAGGGCCTGTCCGCGGCGCGCCTCCACGCGACACAACATCTAGTACCGGGCAATTCGGTTCTGAGAATGCCCCCGTGGGCTAAGAGAGCGTTCGGCGGAAGTAAGAGCGCCTAGCTAGCGGCGCCGTCCACCGCCGCTTGGTAGCGAGTTCCGCGCGCGAACCCAGCGGTGAAACGAAGCAGAGGTCTCGACCAGGCCCGTATGCAACGCCGATGCGCCTGGGCTAAGAGAGCTTCTAGAGTCGGGAAAGAGATCCTGCCGGCATTGCCGCGAATGCCGTAAGCGTGGCCGAGATCGCGTTGTCATTTCGCCGACAACTAGGTTCTTCAGAGTGGCGGGCCGCGTGACGATTACGCGGGCAATAGCGATGCGAGGTGCGTAATGGCCACCTCCGCCGCTCCGTCAGCGAGGGCAAAAGGCGCCTTCGCGCGGACGAGCACGGCAATCCCCAACATCGCTGATGTCAGGAAACGAGCTTGTGCAATCGTGTCGACGCCGCGATCAATCTCACCACTGCGCTGAGCATTCTCGAGCGCGTTCTGGAATGCGCTGGTGAGACGTGCGAAGTAGCGATCGGCGAAGGCGCGTGTGGGCTTGTCGTTGGCCGCGAGCTCAACTGCTGTGTTGCAGAGCAGGCAACCCAGTCCGGAGGACTTTCCCCGGGCACCGTTCGCGAACAACCGGAACACCTGCTCGACCTCGGGCAGCCCCGCGGAAGACGTTTCCAGGGGACCGAAATTGCCTCCGATGGTCACCCTGTCATAGCGCTCGAGTACCGCCTCGAACAGTTCCTGCTTGCTGCCGAACTCCGCATACATACTCTTGCGGTTGATGCCCAAGTGCTCGACCAGTTGCTGCGTCGACGTCGCGCCAAAGCCAAGACGCCGAAACAGCTCCGTGGCCTTTGCGAGCACCTGATCCCTATCAAATTCCTTGGGCCGTCCCACGAGAGTCTCACCTGGATGCGAAATACAGCGTTGACGCGTTCAACAGCGGAGAGTAGTACTTCATAGGTAACCGAATGGTTACAAAAAAGCAAGCTCGGACAACAACCCTCGCAAAAGAGCCCCAAATGGCAGACAAGACAACACTACTGGTCACGGCGATGCCCAACCCAAGCGAACAGGAGTCGATGCAAACCTATTTGAAGGGCGTCTTGCCTCTGCTGCTGGGGGCCGGGGGACAGTTGGTCAAACGCGCCAAGGTCAGCGGCGCGCTCGCGGGAAAGCCACCGTACGGGATGGTACTCGTGATGGACTTCTCCGATAGGGAGCAGGTCGAGCGGATGTTCGCTTCCGAGGCCTATGCGGAGCTCGTCCCGAGTCGCGACAAGGGCTTTGCGTCCATCGACATTTGTTTCGCTTCAGACCTGGGGCAATGATCCATGGCACATCACGTAGAATCAACGGTCCGAGTGAACGCTCCGGCGGACAAGGTCTGGGAGACGCTCCGAGATTTCAGCAGCGTCGAGCGGTTTTCGTCGAAGGTCGAAAGCTCGCCCATCGTTGGCGAAGTCCCCGCCGGGCTGGGCACAAAACGCATATGCACGTTCTACGACAAGTCTACCGTGCTCGAGGAGATCGTCGGCTACCAAGAAGGCGAGAGCCTCGATATCGAGCTCAGCGAGTTCTCAATGCCGCTTGAGAGCATGCGCGCACAAATGAGGGTGACCCCTGTCGACGACGCGACGAGCGATGTCGGCTTCGCCATGGACTTTGTCGTCAAGTACGGGCCCATCGGCTGGCTGATGGGCGCAATGATGATGAAGCCCATGATGAAGGGGATTACGAGAGACCTCATGCGTGGGCTGGCCTTTCACGTCGTCACGGGAAACACAATAGGCTCAGAAATGCCTTCCGCTGAGGCCCTCGCTGCCGCGGTTGCGTGAATTGGTAGCAGCGTCGCCGCCACTTCGTGGTCAATATTTGGTCAACGAGAGCCAAAACCGAAAATCGCGTGACCAATCGCAATCACTAGTCGGGGCGACTGGATTCGAACCAGCGACCTCATGCTCCCAAAGCATGCGCACTA
>CAYZDM010000269.1:0-5016 GCA_964476875.1 uncultured Sandaracinaceae bacterium
TGGGCGTAGTGGGCCCGTTCGCGCCCTCGACGATCAGCGTGGCCTGCACGTCCGACGCGTTGTCTTTCGTGATCGCGCCCTCGAGCGCCGCCGGGATGAGCACGTCGGCTGGCCACGTGATGACCTCCGGCCCGTTGAAGTGAGCGCCGCCCGAGAAGCCGTTCACGGTGCCGTGCTCCTTCGTCCAGGCGACCAGCTCCGGAACGTCGAGCCCCCCCTTGTTCTCTACCGCTCCCATGTGGTCGGCGACGGCGATAATCTTGCCGCCCCGCTCTGCGATCAAGCTCGCAGCATGGCTACCGACGTTCCCGAACCCCTGAATCGCCACGGTCACATCCGACAAACTCTTTCCTCGATCTCTCAGCGCCTCGCGCAGCGCATACATCACGCCGCGTCCCGTGGCTTCCTCACGTCCAAGTGAGCCGAAGAGGTCGACGGGCTTTCCGGTCACGACGCCGGGCGAGAAGCCATAGTCGCGTGAATACTCGTCCATGATCCAACCCATCACCTCGGCGTTGGTGTTGACATCGGGTGCCGGGATGTCGAGCGTCGGTCCGATGATCTCTTTGATGCGCTCGACGAAGGTTCGAGTCACCCGGTTGAGCTCCGTCTTGCTCATCGTGTGGGGGTCACAATCGATTCCGCCTTTGGCTCCACCAAAAGGAACCCCGACGATCGCGGTCTTCCAGGTCATCAAGTTGGCGAGCGCCGAAGCGTGATCTTCATTCATGGTCGGGTGGTAGCGAAGCCCGCCCTTGTATGGCCCACGCGCGTTGTTGTGTTGGGTGCGATAGCCGACGTAGTGGATGAGCTCTCCGGCATCGTCCTCCGTGACGATTTCGACTTTCACCACCCGTCGCGGTGTGATCAGGATTTCCCGCACTCGGTCGCTGAGTCCCAAGACGTCGGATGCCTTGTTGAAGTAGTAGTGGCTGTCGTCGAGCATGGCTCGGAAGGCTATCGCATCGAATGAACCGCTGCGAGCCCACAAAAAGAACCCTATCCCTCCTCAGAGCCGCGCCCGGCGCACAATCGTTGACGTTTCCGCGTCGCCTCGCGAGGAACGACAGCTTTCGGCTCTACTGGACTTCGGGGAGCCGAAACAAAGGCGGGCGCCCACGGATCGATTGGGCTTCGATGTCGCAGAATCCATGGCTGACGAGCCGTGGTTCGAAAGCAGGTGACCACCCGTTCGCAAGGAGTATTATTCCCGAGAGGCCGGGATGCTGCACTTCGCGTATGACGGGTCGATACACGGTGACTGGGTGGCGAGGTACGCCATGCGAATGGCAGCCCGTCTTCCTGATCCAAGACTGCGCGTTCTCTACGTCGAAGATCGGCAGCTTTCCAAGGCAAGCGTCGAGAAGCGCCTCGCACGCATCGAAGCGGCTTGCGCTGAGTGGTCCCTCCCGATCGAGGTCACGGTCGCACCCGAGCAGACGAGCGTGGCTGCAACAATCCTCGGGTTAGTCCCGGAAGATCCCGCGCACTTCCTCGTATGTGGAACCCGCGTTCGCCAGAAGGCACGCGGGTTCCTGGCAGACACTGTCTCCGAGCAACTGCTTCGTGTGGGTCGCTGTCAGGTTCTTTCGGTCCGTGTGATGCAGCCGGGGCTGTTGGGAGGGCCACGCAGTTTTCTCGTCCCGATGAGCGGTCGTCCGGAAGGCATCCGAGTTGGCTTGCCCTTCTTTCGTTTGCTCGTGCCGGGGGCCAGCGAGGTCGAGCTTCTCTTGGTTCATCGGGTGAGCCACCGGCGCTTTCGGCAGATCGGCCACGCGGAGGCGGCCCGCTTGATTCAGCATGGACAGCAATACGTGTCCGACCTCAAGCGTTCCTTGGGCACGGAGCTCGGCCTGCCGCTCGGCCGCATCGATGGAACCGCGGTCCTGTCCGATGACATCCCCAAAGAGATCGCCATCCATGCGGGCAAGCACAGGTCTCAGCTCATCTACATGGGGGCTTCGGTGAGCTCACTTCGGAAGCGTTCGGCGTATGCGAATCCCATCGAACAAGTCTTGCGAGACGCTCCTTGCGACGTCGCCATCTACGGTGATCCGTCGTGAGCCAGATTCACAACGTTGCTCCCGATCGCGTGTTCGAGCTGCTCAGCAGCCGCGAAGCCGGTCTCTACGCCGTGGAAGCGAAAGAGCGCTTGGCCGAAGTGGGCAGAAACACCCTGGCGGCTCCCGCACGCTTTCGCTTGCTGCGCAGTCTCTTCAGGCAGCTCACGAATTTCTTCAGCCTCCTGCTCGATGTCGCGGCAGGGCTCTGCTTCGTCGCCGACGCGATGCAGCCGGGCGAGCGCATGAACTTACTCGGGTGGGCGCTGCTCGCCGTGTCACTGCTCAACGCGTTGTTTGCGTTCCTCCAGGAATACCGAGTCGAACGCGCCATGCAAGCCTTGGCGAAGTTCTTGCCTCCGCACGTGGCCGTGCGCCGCGAGGGCCGCGAGATCGACCTCCTGGCCGAGGAGGTCGTCCCTGGCGATGTGCTCGTCATCAACGAGGGTGACCGCATTCCGGCCGACGCACGCTTGGTGGAGTCGACGGATCTCCTGGTCAACAACGCAACGCTCACCGGGGAATCTGCTGCAGTCCCTCTGGCCAACACCGCCGTCGAAGGTCGATTGATCGACAGCAACAACGTCGCCTTCGCGGGCTGCTCGGTGCTCAAGGGCTCCGGACTCGCGGTCGTCTTCGCCACTGGAGAGCGGACGCAGTTTGGCCAGGTCGCGGCGCTCTCACGCGACATTCGGAGGCCCCCGTCCCCGCTCGAACGACAGACGGGACACATGGTGCGCGTTCTAACGCTCATTGCCGTCGCAATGGGCGGGACCTTCTTTGCTTACGGTGTTCTCGCAGGAGAGTCCCCGTGGGTGAACCTCGTCTTCATGCTCGGCATCATCGTGGCCAACGTCCCGGAGGGCTTGCTCCCCACGTTCACCTTGTCACTTGCGATGGGCAGCTTGCGAATGGCCCGTCAGAACGTCTTGGTCAAAAGCCTCAACGCGGTCGAAGGACTCGGTGCGGTTCACGCGATCTGCACCGACAAGACGGGAACGCTGACGCTCAATCAGCTTTCCGTCACTGCGATCGTCGATTCGGAAGGCTGCGAGATCACGGCGGCAAACCCGCGACGCGCAGAGCTCCTTCGCTTCGGCCTGGTCGCCGGTGAAGTTCACCGCCAAGAGGGGCAGTGGGTGGGCGATCCGCTCGACGTCGCCCTTGCGGACCTCTACGCGGAGGAAATCGGAAACGTCGATGAAGTGCTCCGCCAGACGACCCGGCGTTTTGCATTCGATCTCGGGAAACGGCGGGCGGCCGGCATCTGGAAGGACCGAGGCGACGCAGTCTTTGCGCTGAAGGGAGCATGGGAAGCGCTCCGACCCCTGGTCGCGCAAGTCGCGGAGCTGGACGGGTCGGCGCGAGATGCGACGGCGGAATCACTCGCAGCAGCCGACGCTTTGGTCGATGCGCTGGCGGGCGAGGGTCAACGCATCATCACGCTCGCGACCCGAGTCGTTCGAGACGACGCAGAGGGGGCCGAACAAGATCAGCTCGAGCAGGGGTTGAGGCTCGAGGGATTCCTCTGCCTCGAGGATCCGTTGCGCCCTGAGGTTCCCGATGCCGTCAGCGAGTGCCACGATGCGGGGATTCGGGTCCTGCTGATCAC
Source organism: uncultured Sandaracinaceae bacterium (assembly GCA_964476875.1). Taxonomy (GTDB): domain Bacteria; phylum Myxococcota_A; class Polyangia; order Polyangiales; family Houyiibacteriaceae; genus SG8-38. Next base: position 3,673 of record CAYZDM010000269.1, read on the forward strand.
CGGTGATCACCCAAGAACTGCCGCGGCCATCGCGCGCAGGGCCCGAATCCTTCCCGGGCCCGAAGCCTCTCCAGCCGAGCTGGACTCGCTTCTCGTCTCGGGTGACGAGCTCGAGCGCCTGGGACAAGAAGAGCTCTGCGAGCTTCTCGCAAAGGGCGTGTGCGTGTTCTCCCGAACGACGCCGGAACAGAAGATGAAGATCGTGACGGCGCTCAAGCGGCTTGGACTCGTCGTCGCGATGACCGGCGACGGAGTGAACGATGCGCCCGCGCTAAAAGCCGCGGACGTCGGTATCGCAATGGGGGTGGGTGGTACGGACGTCGCGCGAGAAGCGGCTCAAATCATCCTGCTCGATGACAACTTTGCATCGATCGTCGCGGGAGTCGCCGAGGGGCGCACGATCTTCGACAACATTCGAAAGTTCACCAACTACGTTCTCGTCAGCAACGGTCCCGAGATCTTGCCGTATCTGATCTACATCCTCTTCCCGGTGCCTTTGGCGCTCACCGTCATCCAGATCCTCGCGATCGATCTCGGGACCGACATCGTTCCATCGATGGCCCTCGGCCAAGAGCCGAGCGATGAGGACACGATGAAGCGGACGCCGCGGGACCGCGACGAGCCATTGCTCAACTTTCGATTGGTGGCTCACAGCTACTTCTTCTTGGGTCTCATCGAAGCAGGATACTCCCTCGTGCTCTTCTTCTGGGTGCTGCACGCAGGGGGCTGGCACTATGGAGAACGGCTCACTGCGACGGATCCATTGTACCAGTCGGCGACCGGTCTCGCGCTCGCGACCATCATGCTAATGCAGATCGGGAACTTCATCGGCCGCCGGTCGAAGACGCGCTCGGGGCTGGACCGCGGGCTTTTCACCAACCGTTTGATCCTCCTCGGATTTGCGATCGAGATCGGCTTTTCCTGGGCTACTCTGTATTTCCCACCGCTCGGGCGAGTGCTCGGCACCGGCCCCGTCGCCTTGCAGATGTACGCAATGGCATGGCTCGGCGTGCCGCTGATCTTCGGGGCAGACTATCTCCGGAAGAAATTGGTAGCTTCGGTCTCGCCGCAATAGCGCGCGTCTTGTGCCTCCTCAGAACCCCGTCGATGGCGCACTCGTTGGTGTTTCCGTACTCGGGATCATGCGCGGAGCCAACCTCAGTACCCTAGCTTCAGGCTCTACAGCGACACGTGGGCGCGATAGGGGTCCCGCGGTATGTCACTTCTTCGCCTCGCCGCCGAACGCGTCCTCGTCGGGCTGCGACAATTCGTCGCATTTGCCTCGGCAGAAACGGCGGGTAGCTTGTTCTGGGTCCGAAAGGAGAAGAGCCATGCGACACTTAG
>CAYZDM010000270.1:0-4994 GCA_964476875.1 uncultured Sandaracinaceae bacterium
TTCGGAAGCTCGACGAGGATCTCTTCGAGGCCACGCAGTGGACTCGGGGGCCTTGGAGTCCGGCGCATCAGCATGGGGGGCCGCCGTCTGCGTTGGTGGCCGGTCGATTGGAAGAGATGGCTGGAGACGGGTTTCGGGTCGTCCGGGTCGCGATCGAAATTCCTCGGCCGGTTCCGATCGGCACGTTGCGTCTCGAGCGATCGGTGCGGCGCGATGGACGTTCCGTGAGGGCCATCGTGGGCCGTCTCCTCGATGACGCGGGCAAGCTTGTGATGTCCGCCGAGGCGCTTGCGCTTGCAGGAGCGCCGCTCGATTTTGAGGCGGAGCGACCGACGATGGATGAACTGTCGCCGGACGAAAGCAAAAACGTCGACTTTCCGTTCCGGGATCCGGAGCCGAGCTACGGGTCGGCGATGGACCTTCGCTTCGCCCGCGGCGCTTTTGGAATGGGCGACGTCATGGCGTGGATGCGCATGCGGGTAGCGCTCATCGAGGGCGCCCAACCTTCGCCGTTGGAACGTACGCTGACCGCGGCGGATAGTGGGAACGGTGTGAGCCAGCGGGTCAATCTTCGAGAGTACACGTTTGTCAATCCGGACCTCACGGTGACGCTGAACCGCCCGGCGGAGGGCGAGTGGATCGGCATGGGGTCGCGCACCGATTTCGACGGCAACGGAACGGGTTTGGCGGACACCCGCCTCTACGACGAGGGCGGACCCATCGGTCGCGGGATCCAGACGCTGCTCGTTCGAAAGCGCGGGTAGCTTCGCCGATGCGCTCTACCTAGCGCTCGGCGTCGGCCTGATCCTGGCTCTCGGCCTGAGGTTGTTCCTCGGACTTGGGTGCGGGGCCGCGCCCCGTCCAATGTGCCATCGACGTGTCGGCACCGAAGAGATGGGCGACTTTGTCGTAGAGCGCCGTCGGCATGAGCTCGCGCAGCAGTGGTGTGATCTTCACCATCCACGGCTCCAAGATATGGACGCGATTGCGCTCTATGCCGTGGACGACTTTTTCGGCGAGCTCCGTGGGGTCCAGGATGTTGGTTGCTTTAGGTGCTTCGGCGCCTTCGAACATCCCCGTGCCGATGTAGCTCGGGCACACCACCGTCGTGTGCACGTTGGCATGCTCCATCAATCTGAGCTCGGCACGAATCGACTCCGAGAACCCGATGACGGCCCACTTGCTGGACGCGTAGGTTGAGCCGTAGGGCAGGCCGATGAAGCCCGAGGCGCTCGAGATGTTGACGAGGTGGGCCTCGGGACGCTCGATCAGGTCGGGCAAGAACGCGTGCGTCATGGCGACGACGCCCAGCACGTTGACCTCGTAGGTCTTGAAGTGGAGGTCGAGCGGGGTTTCGGTAAATGGGCCGCCGAAAACCACCCCGGCGTTGTTGACGAGGATGTCGATGGGACCCGCCTCGGCCGCGATGCGCGCCCGCAGTGCCGCGATGCTCGCAGGGTTGGTCACGTCTACCGGAAAGGCCCAGGCTGCAGCGCCGGTCGCCTCGATCTTTTCCCGCGCCTCGCCGAGCTTGTCCTCGTTGAGATCGGCGATCACGATCTCGCACCCTCGCCCGGCGAACTGGAGGGCCATCTCCATGCCGATACCTTGAGCGCCGCCTGTTATCAGCACTCGCTTGCCACTTAGTTCCGTCATGGTGCGCCGATGTTAGCAGGAGTTTGTGGGTTTGGGGTGATCTCCACTTCGAGCCTGGCCGTCTGATTTGGTGTGAGGATTCTCAGGATCTCAGTGTCCGGATTCCAGATCGAACTGCACCCCTCGGATTCGGTGCATCCGCTGAGGGCCCAACCATCGGGGTAGTGCCGTGCCGCCGGCAAGTAGATCTCGGTCGGGAGCGTTGCCGAAGGAAATGGGTCGTAGGCCAAGGCGAAGGTGCGCGAATCAGGATCGTACGAGAACGAGCGCGGGATGCCGGCCACGCGCTGGGGGTACGGACGAACCAACGCATTGGCGCTCTCGCGTTCGAGGAACTCGCCTTCGTCGTCGCGCTCCCAGATACCCCACCCTCCCGGGTCGTAGGACCAGTACGTCCATCCCATCATCATGCGGTCGCCCATCGCGAGGAGCTCGCGCCTGAACAAGTCGGCGTTCGGCCAGGACGGATCGAAGCCCCACTCACCCAGCAGGAGGGGGGCTTTCTGTAGCGCCGTCTCGACGTTTCGACTGGCTTCCCAGTTTTCGAGGGTGACGTCGGTTGCCGGCGTGTAGGCCTGATTGAATTCGAACTGAACGGAATAGAGATGCGGCCCATAGGCTATGCGCGGTTCGCCTTCCCGCGGGTCGTCGAGTTCGAGGATGAATGAGGGCTGGCCGTTGGCGGGCGCCGCGACGCGTGGCTCATAGAAAATCCAGCCGTTGTCGTCGACTTCCCGGATGGCGGCGATCATCCGCTCGTAGAACTCGGTGAAGAGCGTCCGATCGAACTCGGCCGCCTCGCCGTCGGGCGCGGTCAGGGTGATGTCGCTGCCGGCGTACACAGAACCGGGCGAGGGCTCGTTCAGAATGTCGTAGCCGAGCACCGCCGGGTGGTCCTTGAAGCGCGCAGCGACTGCGGCCCATGCGTCCGCGAAATGATCCTGGAGCTGGCTGTGCTCCCCTGGGTACTCGAAGAAGTTGTCGAACGCGGCTTGGACCGCCGGCTGGAAGTAGTTCAGCGACCAGACGGGGTTCTGTTGAAACGGCAGGCCATCGTCTTCGATCGCCCACTCGGGGGCGCCGTCACAACAGAAACGCTGCGCGTAGACGTCTTGGTGCATGTCGAGGATCACGTGCACGCCATGGTCTGCGAACCAATCGAGTCGCTCTTCTGTCTTGTCGAAGTAGGCGGAATCGTACTCGCCGGGCGATGGTTCGATCGCATCCCAAAAGATCAGGTACCGGACGACGTTGAAGCCCCACTGTTGTGCGTATCGTGCGACGTCCTCTTCCTCGAGGTCGGGAAGCCGTTCGGGGTCCCCTTTGGCGGAGCTCATGATGTTCATGCCCCGCAAGATCAGTACGCGACCGTCCTCGTCACGAACGAAGTAGGTGCCATCCTCGACGGGCTCGCGATTGCCTGCGTCGGCGCCACCATCACCGCCCGCATCCACCCCCGCGTCTCCAGGGCCATTAGAAACGCCGCTGTTCGTGCAACCGAACAGCGGCGTCATCACTACTACGAACGCGCCTGCCACGAGCGCAGGGAGCAACCGGGCCGAGCCGCGCGTCACGGGCTTGCCCTATTCCTCAGGGGGAAGCAGAACTGCGTCGATCACGTACACGATGCCGTTCTCGGCAGGGATCGTTGCGAGGATGTTGGCGCCGTTCACCGTCACCTTGCCATCCTTCACGTTCATGGTCGTTCGTTTGCCGTTGGCCATGGAGACGGTCTGACCGTCTTTGAACCATTCCAGCTGAAGCGCCGACGTGGTGACGTGGTACTGTAGGATGTTACGAAGTGCAGCCACGTTCTCGGGCTTGACGAGGGTTTCAACCGTGCCCTCGGGTAACTTGTCGAACGCCTCGTTCGTCGGCGCGAAGACGGTCAACGGGCCGGAAGCGGCGACCGAAGTCACGTAGTCCGCTGCCTTGATCGCCGCGACCAAGGTCGTGTGATCCTTTGAGCCGACTGCGATGCTCACGATGTTGTTCTCGTTGAGCGGTGGGACGTTGGACGCCTGCTTCACCGGCGCGGCTGCCTCCGCAGGCGCTGCCTCACCAGGTGCCGCCTCCTGCTTCTTGCATCCGAAAACGAGGAGCCCACAAAGGAGCCCTCCAATAACTGTCACTCTCACGAAACCTCTCATCACATCCTCCCCTGCTGCTAGGAAGCGATTCCCAGCGCGTGCGGAGTATAGACGCACAATTTCGCCCCAGGAATCGGAATTCCGGCTTTCGATGCGCTGCGCAAATACTGCGTTTCAGACGAATTTGACGCACTTCTTTCTCCCATGAATGGCTTGCCAGCCCCTCTGGTGCCCCTAGACTCCGGCCAATCGGAGGAGGGTCTATGCGCGTAAGATCGATCGGGCTAATCATTGGAATAATAATCGGCATTTCGGGGTGCACCTCGAAAGATGCCGCGCCCGCTGAGCCCAAGGCGGCGGAACCCGCGCCCGCGCCGACACCGGCAGCCGAACCGGCCGCGGATCCAGTCGCTGTGGCGAAGCAGATCTTCACCGATCGCTGCACGGTTTGCCATGGCGCCACTGGAAAGGGTGACGGCGCCGGCTCCGCTGCTCTCGACCCCAAGCCACGTGATTTCACCTCGGCTGAGTGGCAGGCCTCCGTCACGGACGATCACCTTTCGAAGATTATCGTTTACGGCGGTTTAGGAGTGGGAAAATCCCCAACGATGCCGGCGAATCCGGACCTCGATGCGAAGCCCGAAGTGGTCGCCGCACTGGTCCAGCTGATTCGCGGTCTCGCCAAGTAACTGGCTTAGATATTGCATCGCGCCAGGTGGCGCGGAGTGCTCCCGAGCTGGGGAGCTGGAGATGAGTTTGGAGTTCTTTCCTCTTAGAGGGGAAAGGCGTGCAGGTTTTCCCTTTCGCTGGGGGAAGCGAGGAGTTGAGATGAGGTTTACCAGTATTGGTGCGTCTAGCGCACTGAGTATCGCGGCTTTGTTTGCCGCGACCGTCAGCATCGGATGCGGTCCGCAGCAAGCGTCGCAGGTGTCGCAGGCGCCGGCGAGCTCGACGGCTGATTTGATGAAGCAGCGTGGGCTGTCGGAGGCCGACGTCAGCGCCGCCCTTCAGACCTACACGCCCACGGGCATGAAGGACACCTACCTGACCTTCGCTTCCGGCGGTCACGGCGGCAACATGATCGTCATCGGCGTCCCGTCGATGCGCATCCTGAAGTATGTCGGCGTGTTCACCCCCGAGCCCTGGCAGGGCTACGGCTACGGTGACCAGAGCGGCCAAGTCCTCAAAATGGGCAGCCGTTTCGGCAAGGAGATGACTTGGGGCGACATGCACCATCCGGCGCTCTCG
>CAYZDM010000271.1:0-4974 GCA_964476875.1 uncultured Sandaracinaceae bacterium
CGCTCGGAGACCTCAGTTCACTCCCACCACGCAATCGAGCTTTGCATCGCCCTCGACGATCTCGGCATCGAGATCGGCAGCCCCGGTGGCCCCGAGCTGAGCGGCTTCGCTGCACGAATGGCGCGGCGACCAGGACATCAAGGCGCTGCCGATCGAAGTCGTGCGTGCTCAACGATGGAGGTCGTTTGGAACCGAGCTAACGCCAGGCAAGATCGATATCGCGTCCTAGCACGGCACGACGGACCATCTCGAGCGCGACGTAGGCCGCCAAAGTCTGCACACGATCGCGGCCCCACGACAGCTTGCGGTGTTTGGTGATCGTTGGTTCGCCCTTGCGCGCCAAGCCGAACCATACGGTGCCGACCGGCTTGTCGTCGGTACCGCCTCCTGGTCCGGCCACCCCTGTGATCGAGACGGCAACGTCGGCGCCTGCAACGCGAAGGGCCCCTTCTGCCATCGCCGCTGCGGTCTCCGAGCTCACCGCACCATGCGCGGCCAAAATCTCGGAGCCCACGCCGAGCACGGCTTCCTTGGCGCTGTTCGCGTACACGACTGCATCGAGCAAGAGGTAGTCAGAAGCACCGGGAGAACGCGTCAACATCTCGCCCACCTGTCCGCCGGTGCACGACTCCGCTACTGCCAGGGTCTTGCCCGCATCGCGTAGTGTCTGAGCGACCACCTCTGCAAATGAGTCCTCGCGGCCCCCGAACACAGCATCGCCGAGACGGGCCCGCACCTCATCGGCGATCGACTCGGCACGTCGCTCGGCCTCGTCTGCCGACCCTGCACGGACGTGGACCTTGACCTCGATCTCTGGAAAGTGGGCCCGGTAACCGAGAGTCAGCCCATCGTGAGCGTCTTCGAGATCGTGAAGTGTCTCTGCAACCCCCGACTCGGTCATGCCGAAGGTGCGCAGATGCACTTGATGGGTTCGCCGCTCGGCGAGGCTCTCGATCGCAGACGCTATCGACTCTTGAAATAGGTGCTTCATCTCGCGGGGCACGCCAGGAACGAAGAAAAAACGCGCTTGCCCCACGGTCATCGCGAATCCGGGCGCCGTGCCCACCGCGTTGAGCAAGATCTCCGCACCCTCGGGAAAATCACCCTGCTTCGCATTGGATTCCGGCATCACCCGCCCGAACAGCTTGAACTTCTCCCGAATTCCTTCGACGACGCTCTCGTCGCGGCAAAGTGCTACGCCAGCTGCCCGGGCGGCGGCCTCGGTAGTGAGGTCGTCGGACGTCGGCCCGAGCCCGCCCGTCACAATCACGACGCGATGCGTCTCGGCAAACCTGCGTACGATCGTCACGATTCGATCGAGGTCGTCATCCACGGTCGCATGCTCGATCACGTCGAAGCCAAGTTGAGTCATAGCTTCGCCCAGCCACGCGGCATTGGTGTTCACCAACTCGCCGCGGGTGAGCTCGGTACCTATCGATAGCAATGCGGCGGTCATGCGGGTCGGGCAGTGTCCGCAATAGTCCGAGGGCCGTCAACCGCTTTGCCCTCAGGGGTGGATGTGGTAGCGACCTGGAACATCTTCCCCACTTCATGTGTTGACGGAGTCAGATGAATCGGATTTTCAAGGGTACCGCGGTTGGAGTGCTCCTAGCCGCCGCAATGTTCCTCCAAGGAGGACATGCTGTCGCAGAGCAGAATGCCGCTGCGCTGTCCAATCTCCAGGTCGCTCGAGCCACGCTCGACAACGGCCTTCGTGTCGTCATCAACCAAGATCGCACCGTGCCAACGGTCGCGGTTTCGGTTTACTACGATGTCGGGTCGCGCAACGAGGTCAAAGGGCACTCGGGGTTCGCGCATCTCTTTGAGCACATGATGTTTCAGGGGTCAGCCAACGTGGGCAAAGGGGAGCATTTCAGTCTGATCATCAACCGCGGAGGCAGTGCGAACGGCACGACTAGCAACGATCGGACCAACTACTTCGAGACCTTGCCAGCGAGCGAGCTTGCTCTCGGACTCTGGCTCGAGGCCGACCGCATGAGATCGCTGGCGATCACGCAGGAGAACTTCGAGAACCAGCGCATGACGGTGATGGAAGAGCGCCGTCAACGAATCGACAACCAACCGTACATCCCGAGCATGCTTCGCATCAACGAGCTCGCCTACGGTGACTACTGGCCGTACGCCCATTCGACGATCGGCGACATGCAGGACCTTATCGATGCGCCCCTCGAATCTGTCCAGGAGTTCTTCGACACTCACTACGCGCCGAACAACGCGGTACTGAGCATTAGTGGCGACTTCGACATCGATGAAGCCATGCGGCTAGTCGAGAAGTACTTCGGTGATGTCCCAGCACGAGTGACGCCCGTTTACGCCGAGCCCGCACCGCCGGAGCAAACCGAGGAGCGTACCGAGACGATGTACGACCCGAACGCGACGCTGCCGGCTTTCCACCTCGGATTTCATATCCCGCCGAGCCGCACGCCGGACCATTACGCCCTCGAGATACTGGCGATGCTGCTTGGCGACGGCGAGTCGAGCCGACTGTATCAAACGCTCGTGAAGCAGAAGGAGATCTGCCAGGACGTCGCGGTCGGCACCGACGATCGTCGCGGGCCGGATTTGTTTTCGGTCTGGGCGGTGATGGCCAGCGGCCACGCGCCGGAGCAAGCACAATCGATCGTTCTCGCTGAACTCGACTCCATCGCCAAAACGGGCATCACGGAACGCGAGCTCGAGAAGGCAAAGAACCGAATGCACGCGGCCTTCGTGTTCGGCCTCCAGTCGAACATGGCGCGGTCGCAGCACCTTGCGGAGTTCGAGCTCTATTGGGGAGATGCGAACCTGCTCAAGCTGGAGCTCGATCACTATCTCGCCGTCACCATGGACGACATCAAGCGCGTGGCGGGCACCTACTTCAACGCGTCCAATCGCACCGTACTCGACGTGATGCCTGGTGAGGGCCCGGTAACGCCTGGCGGGGGCGCAATCACGCCTGGCGGGGGCGCAATCACGCCTGGCGGGGGCGCAATCACGCCTGGCGGGGGCCCGGCCTCCTCGGAGGAGAAATGAAGATGTGGCTTCGATTCGGCTCGACCGGTTTGATGGTGGTGACCCTGAGCACCTTGTCGCTCCTGGCGGCGTGCAGTGGCTCGAAGGGAAGCGCGGGCGCGGTACCCGAAACCGCAAAGGACGCACAACAGGGCGATCAGCCAACGCGTGAGGCCCCCCCTGCGCCAGGCGAGTCGCGGGACATGTCGTTGCCCCCGGTGGAGGTCACCGACCTCGACAACGGCCTGCAGGTCAACACCATCGTCACCGACCAACTTCCCGTCGTATACGCGACCCTGGTTGTTCGAAGCGGTGGCGAAGCCGACCCGCACAAGCTTCCCGGGTTGTCGGGCTTGGTCGCTCAAATGCTCAAGGAAGGCACGACCAAGCGTACGAGCGCTGAGATCGCCGAACAGATCGAGTTTCTCGGTGCCGATCTCTGGGCTAGCTCTGACGAAGAGAACACATACATCGGCGTTCGCGCGCTCGCGGATCAGTTCGATGTGGCGATGGAGATCCTCGCGGACGTTGCGGGGGCCCCAGCGTTCAGCACCAAGGAGCTCGAGAAGCTCAAGCGTCGCGAGCTCGATCGCCTTTCGCTCGCGGAACGGGAGCCCGGCTACATTGCTCGGCGAACCTTCTATCGCCAACTCTACGGGCAGCATCCATATGGCACGGTCGACACCACGCCTCGGGCGGTGAAGCGGCTCCGCAGACAGGATCTGCTCCGCTGGCATCGGGAGCACTTCGTTGGCAAGAACGCCTTCCTCGTCGTCGCCGGTGATGTCGATCCAGAGCACGTCGCGGAGACCGCCAAGAAGACCGTGGGTACATGGCAGGCCGGAAAACGATCCGCGCCCACGTACACGGAACCGCCGCACCCGAACGACCGCAACATCCTCGTCGTCGATCGACCCGGTTCGGTGCAATCTGTCATCTACATGGGCAACCTCGCGATCGCTCGGGGGAACCGAGAGTGGATCCCGCTGATGGTCTCGAATCAAGTCCTCGGCGGGTCGGCAGCGTCCCGCCTGTTCATGGACCTACGTGAAAAGAGGAGCCTCACCTATGGCGCCTACAGCTCGGTCGGTGAGCGTGTCGATGTCGGCCCGTTCGTCGCCTACGCATCGGTCCGAACCGAGGTCACCGCCGAAGCGCTGGGTGCGTTTTTTGAACATCTGCAGCGCATCAATCAAGAGGCTGCCGCTCCGGAGGAGCTCCGCAACGCGAAGCGCTACCTGAGTGACTCATTTCCGCTCAAGGTCGATACACCGGGCAAGCTCTCCGAGCTCGTCGTCGAGCTTCGAACCTTCGGGCTGCCGGACGACTATTGGGACCGATACCGCCAGGCGATTCGCCAAACCTCCTCATCCGAGGCGCAGTACGTCGCGCGGAACTACATCCGGCCGAGCGACTCGCAGGTCGTCATCGTCGGACAGGCGGCGGATTTTGCGGAATCACTGCAACAGTTCGGGCCGGTGACGGTCGTCTCGCCCGATGGCGAGGTCAAGGCCAAGTTCGAGGACAAGCGACCGAAGTGAGCGCGACTGGTGCGCGGTCCTGCCCTATCGACTAGAGTCGAAGCATGTGCGGAATCGTTGGTCACGTCGGTGATGAACAGGCTACGCCGATCCTGCTAGACGGGCTTCGGCGACTAGAATACCGGGGCTACGATTCAGCTGGGCTGGCGGTCCATGCGAGCGACGGCATCGAGATCGTTCGCGCAGTCGGTAAGCTGCGAAACCTCGAGAAGGCGCTCGCCGAATCGGGTCTGCCCGGCACCGTCGGGATCGGCCACACTCGGTGGGCTACCCACGGCCGCCCTTCGGAAGAAAACGCCCACCCGCACCGTGACGGACGGTCGCTGGAAATTGACACACCACGTCCTCGGCAACGGAAAGCACCCGCGCTATCCGGATGGCAACCACGCCGTCACACGATCCCAGCGATGTGTCCGTGCAG
>CAYZDM010000272.1:0-4956 GCA_964476875.1 uncultured Sandaracinaceae bacterium
TGAAAGAGCACGTCATCGAGCGCCGTCTCGGGGCTCCGTGTGATGTGCGGAGACCCGTCGACGTAAAAGGCCACGCCCCAGCCGTCTCGGTGGTCGTTGCTCTGCGCGCCGAGCGCGTTGTCGGCGTCCATCAATGACCGATGCACCTGACTCTGAATCACGCTGCGGAACCCGAATAAACGACACATAACCCGATCATTTTGACATGAACCGGCCCGGAATGCCCCCTCTGCTGTTCACGAGGCAGCCGCGGTGTTAACGTGCGCGCCCGTGAACCGATTCCGCCGTCTTTTCATTGCGAACCGCGGCGAGGTGGCTGCCCGCATCGCACGGACCTGCGACAAGCTGGACATCGCGCCCGTTTTTGGAGTCTCCGAAGCCGACCGAGAGGCCCCCTATCTGCGTGGCCGCGAGTCCGTGGTGCTCGGTCCGTCGAGATCGAGCCAAAGCTACCTGGCGAGAGACCGGATCGTGCAGGCCGCGGTGCAGACCCGTTGCAGCGCGCTTCATCCCGGGTGGGGCTTCCTTGCGGAGGATCCCGTCTTCGCGTCGCTCTGTCAGGCGCATGGCGTGACGTTCATCGGGCCCCCTGCTGCAGTCATGCAGAAGCTTGGGCGTAAGACCCCTGCCAAAGCCGCGATGTCAGGCGCCGGCTTGAAAGTGATCCCCGGCAGCAACGGGGTGCTACGCGACGTCGATCAAGCGCTAGAGGTCGCGTCGAGCACGGGCTTTCCGGTTCTGCTCAAAGCGGAGAGCGGTGGAGGCGGCCGCGGGATGCGAATCGTTCGGAGCGCGAAGGAAGTCAAGGACGCGTACGAGTCGGCACAGGCGGAGTCGCTGGCGTGCTTTGCGGACGGTCGCCTCTACCTCGAGAAACTGATCGAAGGTGGACGTCACATCGAGATTCAGCTTCTTGCCGACAACTACGGCAACGTCGTGCATCTCGGAGAGCGCGACTGTTCGGTTCAACGTAAGCACCAGAAGCTGATCGAGGAGTCGCCCGCGATCGTGTTGAGCGACGACGAGCGGCGGCGAACCCTCGATGTGGCCGTTCGGGCCACGCGAGCGATTGGTTACGCAGGTGCCGGTACCATGGAGTTCCTGCTCGACGAAGATAGCGAGCTTCGCTTCATGGAAATGAACGCGCGCCTGCAGGTCGAGCACCCGGTCTCGGAGATGCGAACGGGAATCGACCTGGTGGAGGCTCAGATCCGCGTGGCGTCCGGGGAGCCCTTGTGGTTCTCCCAGAACGATGTCGACCTTCGTGGTCATTCGATCGAGTGCCGCATCAATGCGGAAGACCCCTCGAACGCGTTCTCGCCGAGTCCGGGCGTGATCGCGACTTGGAATGCGGTCGCCGGGGACAATGTACGCATCGATACCCACGTCGAGTCCGGCTATGAGGTTCCGCCGCACTACGACAGCCTCATCTGCAAGGTGATCGCCTGGGGAAGTGACCGAGAGGCCGCTTGCGAACGCCTGACTGAGGCACTGCAGGGCATCCAGTGCGAAGGCATTGCGACGACCATTCCAATGCACTTGGCGGTTCTGAACTCTAAAGAGTTTCGGGAGAATCGCTACGACACACGCGCTGTTCCAGGGTGGGAGATCTAATGGCACACGTTCCGGTAGTACCGATCGGGAAGGCGCGCGAGACAGTCGTCGACCAAGCGACCTATGAGCGCGAGCTGGCTGGCCACGCACCACTGGTAGCCCGCCTCGAGGAGCGCCGCGCCGAAGTTCAGGCGGGGTGGGGCGACAAGTATGTCGATCGCGTGCACGAGAAAGACAAGCTGACGACTCGCGAACGCCTGGAGCGGTTGAAGGACGACGGCTCGCAGATCTTCGAGGTCGGCACGTTCGTGAATTACGGTCTCGAGTTTGAAGGGCTGCGCTCGCCCGCGGCGGGCGTCGTCACGGCGTTCGTACAGATCGAGGGTCGGTGGTGCGTCGTCATCGCCAATGACAACACGGTCGCGTCAGGAGCGTGGTGGCCCAAAACGCCAGAGAAAATAGAGCGTGCCCAAGAGATGGCCCGGCGATTGCGTTTGCCAGCCCTCTACCTCGTTGATTGCAGCGGGCTCTATCTCCCGGAGCAACGCAACAGCTTCGCCGGCGCCACTGGCGCAGGGCACATCTTCAAGATGAACAGCCTTCTGTCGGCGGAGGGCGTCCCGCAGATCGCCGGCGTGTTTGGGGACTGCATCGCCGGTGGTGGGTACATGCCGATCATCAGCGACCGCGTCTACATGACCGAGCAGGCCTACATGGTCATCGCCGGCGCAGCGCTGATCAAGGGCGCCAAGAGCCAACACATCACGTCGCTCGATATCGGCGGCCCCGAAGTGCACGTCCATCAGTCCGGTTGTGCCGACGAGCGGGTCCCTGACGACAAGACTTTGATCGATTGCCTGCGACGCGAAGTCTCACGACTCCCCAGCTCCGGTGCGTCGTTCTATCGGGGTGGTGTCGAATCGATGGAGCCCGCGCACTCGCCGTCAGAGCTCCCGGGCCTGGTTCCCGTTGACCACAGGCAAGCCTACGACGCCACCGAGGTCTTAGCGCGTCTGTGCGATCAGAGTCTCTTCTGGGAGGTCCTACCAGCGGTAGGCCGTGAGATGATCTGCGGGGTCGCCCGTGTTGGCGGTTTGTACGCCGGGTTCGTGATGAACCGGCAGGGATTGATCGACGACCCGGAGGCCAGTGACGAGCAGCGACCTGCCGGGATTCTCTATCGACAGGGCATTGCAAAGATCAGCGCGTTCAGCCGTGCCTGCAATAGCGACGGGATTCCGCTCATCTGGCTGCAAGACATCAGTGGTTTCGACATCGGAGCCGAGGCCGAGCGACACGGGCTTCTCGCCTACGGTTCCAACCTCATCTACACCAACAGCACCAACGAAACTCCGATGTTTACGGTGCTCCTCCGCAAGGCATCTGGTGCCGGTTACTACGCGATGGCGGGGATGCCGTACGACCCCGTCGTGCAACTGTCGACGCCGATATCCCGTCTCAGCGTCATGGAAGGCCGCACGCTGGCGATTGCGTCCTACAACAGCAAGCTCGATGACAACTTCGAGATTGTCACTACCGATCCGGAAGAGCGCGCCAAGATCCAGCAACGGATGCAGGAGGTCGAGGCGCGCATCGAAGCAGACATGGACCCGTACGTCGCTGCTCAACAGTTGGACACGGATGAGATCGTGCGTCTCGACGAGCTGCGCGACTGGCTGAAAGTGCTCGTGGAGATGAGCTATCAAGGTAGCGGTTATCGCCGCGTGAAGAACCCGCGCATCTGGAGCATGCACGACCTCGACGTGCTCATGAATGGCGGGCGCGTATGAGTGACCAGGCTCATGCCTTGCGCGTACGTCCGGGGGAGGGTGCGCAGAGCGACCTCTTGGCGCCCAGCGTCGGCATTTTCGCGCCGTCCGTAGCGGTCGGCGAGCTCGTTTCTCCCGGCCAGACCGTCGGCACGATCGACGTCCTCGGCATCCTGTCTGACTTGATCGTGCCTGCGGGCGCGGGTGGTCGCGTGGCGCGGTGCATGGGTGATGGTCGAGCGCGCGTCCCAGTTCAGTATGGCGACCCGCTCCTCGGCGTCTCCATCGGATCGGTAGAGGACCTCGGAGCGAGCGAGCTGTCGGCGAGCGCAGGCGTCGAGGGAACTTTGTCGTTCATGGCGCCAATGAGCGGTCGCTTTTATTGTCGCCCGGCTCCCGCCGAGCCTCCGTTCGTCAAAGCAGGCGATGCGATCCAGCACGGCCAGACGGTTGGCTTGCTCGAGGTCATGAAGACCTTCAACCGCCTCGTGTATCAGGGCGATGCGCTGCCGACGCGAGCGACGGTGGAGCGCGTGGTGCCTGACGAGGGCGCCGACGTGGTTCGAGGGGACGTGATATTGGCGCTCGTCTCGGCGACCGACGAGTGAGGTATTCTTGCCCGGCTACGATCGCCGATTTTCAATCGCGCTTCTAGCCCTCCTAGGGGCGTGCAAGTCCGGCGCTCCATCGAGCGATGCAGAGGACGCCTCGAAATTGAAGAGCTACGTCTTCAAGCACCAGGGCACCGTTCGCGATGTGAGCATCTTCGAGCCGGGCGGTGCCTCCGTTCGGACCCGACGACCTCTTGTCGTGGTGTTGCATGGCGGGCTAGGCGACGACGACGACACGGTGTCTCTGCGTTTCCAGAGCCTCGACAAACTCGCATCGGCGGATGACTTCGTGGTGGCCTATCCGCAGGGAATCGGAGGGCATTGGAACGACGGTCGTCGTGTCGGTCGCTATGTCGCGCAGCGTGAGCGAATCGACGACGTCGGCTTCCTAGCAACGTTGATCGACGATCTGGTCGAGCGTGGACGTGTGGACTCGCGAGCGGTGTTCATGGTCGGGGTTTCGGACGGGGCCATGATGGCGCACCGATTTGCTTGCGAGAAGACGGGGCGGTTGCGGGGTTTTTCGGCCGTCATCGGCGCGCTGCCCGTCAACATCGCACGCACGCGCGCTCGTTGCGGGAGCGAGCCTCTGTCGGTTTTGATGATCAACGGGACCAAGGATCCGATCGTGCCGTGGGAAGGGGGCATGGTCGAGTTCGAGGGGCAGCAGCTAGGGAAGGTGCTGTCCGCGGAACGCACCTTTGAGTTCTGGCGGCGCCACGACGCTTGCACGGGCGTCGATGACTCACTGATTCCGGACTTTGCCCCGAAGGACGGAACCCGTATCGAACGCCGTCGGGCCACCGGATGCGCCAGCAATACCAAGGTGGAGCTCTTCGCAGTACGGGGCGCCGGCCACACATGGCCTTCCGGTTGGCAGTATTTGCCACCCCATATGATCGGCGCCACCAGTCGCGACATTGATGCCGCGGTAGCAGCGTGGCGATTCTTTCAAAGCTCGCTCTAGCGACCGCCGGGCAAGTGCTAAGGTGCTCGCATGGTGGTGCCCAAGCTCGGCGACC
>CAYZDM010000273.1:0-4947 GCA_964476875.1 uncultured Sandaracinaceae bacterium
GACGGCCGGTGTGGATCCCGTGAGTCGTCGTGAATTTTGGGCGCACATCCATCGCATCGCGGCGGCCGGCACGACCGTCATCGTGACCACGCACTACATGGATGAGGCCGAGCGCTGTCATCGGCTCGGTTTCATATTTCGAGGCACGCTCCTCGACATCGGAACGCCTGCGGATATTATCGGGCGGCGCGAGATTCGCGTCGGCGTCGTCGAGACCCCCGACGTCGCCGCCGCGATGGACTTGCTCACCCCGCATACCTCGGTGGATGAAGTTGCCCCATTCGGCGATCGCATTCGACTGGCTACCCTCGGCGGCGTCGATCCGGTCGCGCTCGCCCGTGACGTGCTCAGCGTTGGTCCAGGCGTCAGTGACGCACGAGAGATCGTTCCCAACGTCGAGGATGCGTTCGTCGCAATGGTCCATAGCGAAGCGCGAAATGAGGCCCGCTCATGAGCCGAATGCTGTCTATCGCCTGGAAAGAGATGATTCAGGCAAGGCGCGACCGCCTAACCATGGGCATGATGGTTGGGCTACCCGTCATCCAACTCCTCCTCTTCGGGTACGCCATCAATACCGACGTTCGAAACATCGCCACGGTGGTTTACGATCAGGACTACTCCGAGGAATCGCGAGGATTCGTGCGCCGGATGGAAGCGACCGGCTTCTACCGAGTCGTTGGGTATGTCGAGAGCTACGACCAGATCGGCGTGGCGCTGCGATCGAGGGAGGCCATGGTCGCGTTGGTCGTGCCGCCGCGGTTCGGCGCTGAGGTCGAATCAGGTCGAACAGCGCATCTTCAGTTGGTCGTCGACGGCTCGGACCCTCAGGTTGTCGCCAGTGCAACCAACACGGCCATGTCGCTCGCCTCCGCTCGATCAGCGATGCTCAGTGTTGAGCGACTGCAACGACTCGGACAGCCCGCCGCGACGCGTTCCGAAGTCATCCGATTGGAACCTGCGACATGGTACAATCCAGACCTTCGCACTGCGGTTTTCATCGTGCCGGGCTTGGTAGGCGTCATCCTCACGATGACGCTGGTCATGTTCACAGCCATGGCCATCGCGCGCGAGCGGGAGCGGGGGACGCTAGAGCAACTCATCGTATCGCCCATTCGAAGCGTCGAGCTCACGGTCGGGAAGATCCTGCCGTACATTGCCGTGGGGTACGTGCAGATGAGCCTGATACTCGGAGTCGGCTCCTGGGTGTTCGACGTGCCGATCGTCGGGTCAATCGGACTTCTCTACCTGCTGTCGGTGTTCTTCATCGCCGCGAGCCTAGCGGTTGGGCTTTTGTTTTCGACACTCGCCAAGACCCAGCAGCAGGCGATGCAGATGTCGTTCTTCTTCTTGCTGCCGAACATCTTGTTGTCCGGATTCATGTTCCCTTGGGAGGCCATGCCAGCGCCTGCGAGATGGCTGTCTACCATCCTGCCACTGACGCACTACCTGCGCGTCGTCCGCGGAATCGTTCTCAAGGGGGCGTCATTCATGGAGCTGCGGGCGGAGTTGATCTGGTTGGCCGGCCTGACCTTGCTCCTGATCATCGCCGTCTCCATGCGGTTCCAGAAGAAGCTCGACTAGAACGAAGACCCTGGCTCTTTGAGAAACTCGATTTCCTCGGGCGTGGACGCTCTTCCGAGCGTCTGATTGCGGTGCGGATACCGACCGAATCGGTCGATGATCGCCTTGTGCTGTTCGGCGTACTCTAGGTAGTTCTCGGCGTCTGCCTTGAGCGACTCTTCCGAGCTGCTGAGCAACTCCTGGAAGAGCTTGAGGCATCGCCGGTGCAGCTCGATCTGCTCGCTGTGCTCTAGCGGTAGGTAAAAGAAGACCCGTTCGTCGAACGCCAACTCAGCATCGAAACCCGCATCGATGCCCTCTTCGCACACCTCCCGTGCGAGTTCATCGGCGATGAACATGTTCGGGGTTCCTCGAAACATGTTTCTCGAGAACTGGTCGAGCACGACGATAGTAGCAAGGGCGCCGCGCGGCGTACTACGCCACGCATCTCGATCACCGGCGACGATGGCTTCGTAGTCGCTCAAGAACTGCGACCCTACTGCCTGATCGAACGCATCGGACTTCGTCCACCAGAACCTACGGTGATCGGGGCTCGCGCAGCCGAGTTCGTTGAGGTCGCCAAACCAAAAGTCCAGAACGTCTTCGATTCGCTCACTCATTCTCTGACTCCCCTTGCACTGCGGCCACCGCGTCTAGAAACACCCTGGCCTTTAGCTCGGTTTCCGCGACTTCGCGATCCGGGTGGCTTGCTTCGACGATTCCACCGCCCGCCCAGTAGAGGACCTCACCCTCGGAGACCTTCGCCGTACGGATCGCGACTGCAAGTGACAGCCCACCGTCGTGGTCGATGAATCCGAGAGCGCCGCAGTAGACGCCGCGGGGATGCTGCTCGAGCTCCTCTATGATCTCGAGGGCACGAATCTTTGGGGCTCCCGTGACACTCCCAGGGGGAAAGGTGGCTTCGAGAATGGCTTCCAACGAAACTTCCGGACGAGTCACACAGCTGACGGTGCTCACGAGGTGATACAGCCCGGTGAACGGTTCCACGATGAGTGGCGCATCGACGCGCACGGTTCCGGTTTCTGCGACGCGTCCGAGGTCGTTCCGCATGAGATCCACGACCATCGAGTGCTCGGCTTGCTCCTTGGGGTCCGCCCGCAGGCGGTGCGAAGCCCCGTCGTCGGTCTGCTCACGTCGAATCGTGCCTTTGATGGGACGAGTTACGAGAACCTTGGTCTTGGCATCCCAATGAATGAATCGCTCCATCGTACACGCCAGGACCGCGTGATCGCCTGCATCGAAGAACATGCCCAGTGGAACGCGGCTCGCCACGCGCATCGCTTGCCAGAGCTCGAGCGCATCGCCGTGGAAAGATGCAGACCAACGCCTCGCTACATTGACCTCGTAGACCTCGCCCTTGCCGATGTACTCGAGCGCCTGCTCGATCGCGCGGCGATGTGAGGACGCGTCGTCGACTGCGACAGCCCCGACGGAGGCGCGGACCGCCGAGCGGTCGGGCAGCGCGCCGAGGCGGTTGCGAAACGCTTCGACCGCCTCTCTACTGTCGCCAACCGCCCATGTCTCTCCCTCTTCATGGTCGACGGTCAGCAGCGCAGGGTATCGCCGAAACAGTAGGATGGGATCGCGATCGCGTTTGAACCGCGGTTGGCCCCGGGCCGGAGACGACCAGAACGCGTCGTATGCGATGTAGCCGATCCAAGAGGGCACTTCGCTGGCCATCGGGCCTTCTACGTTGACTTCATCGGAGGCCGGGCTGATGCCACGAAGCGCGGCGAAAGGTGACTCTGCGCCGAACTCCACTCGGATCTGTTCAGATGGCCACGCCGTGATGAACGAGTAGCGTCCGTCCGTCGATTCAGTCCGATTCGAATCGAGCCAGGCGAACCCGGGCTCCGCGCTCAGACGTTGCGCCACGGAAACCTCATCGATCGAAGCGACGCGTTCAGCCCACACGGAGCTTCTCTACTTGCTCGCCCTTGAGCGGTAAAGCAACCTCCCGCGGTGATCTGGCGCAGCTTCTTGCTTGGACTCCTTTGCATCGTCGCCTTTGCCTGCGACGAGTCCTCATCGACCTTCGTATTTGGCGCCAGTATCGTCGACGGAGAGAACGGAAACCCTGCCGCAGGGACGGACGCCACGATTCTTCGAATCGGGATCCAAGAAGGTGAGCTTCCCGCTGAGGCGTACGAGTACCCGATCGACGACGGCGATTTCGACGCGCTGTTGGAGTTCCGATTGTTCACCGCGCCCACGCGAATTCGCGTCCAGATCGAAGGGGCCACCACCGATCTACTGACGGCGCCGCCGTTGTTCGTGCCTGCAGCGAGTGAGGGCATTCTACGCGTGGTGGCCGCTCCGGCATCATCCTGCGAGCGCGTGACGTTCGACCTGCTGGAATCTCCACGTGCCTTCTTTGGGATGGTGCGGTCCGGCACATTTGCGCTCGCCGTGGGCGGCACTTCCGCGTCCGACGATCAGATCGAGTTCTTCGACGCCCTCGAATGGGAGTCCCGATTGTTCCCGGACGATTTCTCGGTGTCGGACTTGGGTGACACGCGCGCCGCTTCAATCGACGAGACGCAGATTCTCGTGCTACCCACCAACGCAGGACCCTTCATCTTCGACATGGTCGACTCCTCTAGCCGTATCACCCCGGTGGTGCTTCACAACGGGGCGGGCCCGGACTCGGCGCTCGTGTCGGTTCCGGGGATCGGGGCGATGGTCATCGGCGGCGATGTATCGGGTGAGGCCCAGTCTGGCGTCTCGATCGTCGAGCCCGACGGACAAGTGACCTCGATGCAGTTGAACGAAGCGCGCTCCGGCCCATCGGCTACCGCACTCGGTACCGACGTCCTGGTCGCGGGCGGCGATGCGACCGGGACTGCGGAGGTGCTTCGTGACGGCGATTCGACCGGCACGCCGATTGCGGGTGTGATGGATGGCGTCCGAGAGTCCGGACTTCTCGTCGGCGACGGTGAGAGTCGCGCCCTTTTTATCGGGGGCACCGACGCCTCGGACGTGGTGCGAGAGGACACCGTGCGCTTTGACGACTGTTCGAGCGCTTGCGTGACGGCAGCGGGCCCGCAGTGGACAAGCGCACGTTTGGCCGCCCTTCAGCCACCGCAGAGCGCACTGATCATCGGAGGTGAGAGTTCCACCCAGGTCGACCAAGTTCTTTGGAACGAATCGGGTGTCGAGATTCAGGGGCTCCTTCAGCTCGATGTTCCAAGAGCCGGGGCGGGCGGCATTGTGCTCGAAAGTGGTGCGTTCATCGTTGCGGGAGGCGATGACGGCGTGAGCATTCGCGAAGATTTCGAGTTCTGCGTTCCCGCCGCGCTTGAACCCCTATAGAAGGGTGGGGTGGCGGCCCCGGAACCTGGTACCCTTTAAGTTCCCGGGCAGATG
>CAYZDM010000274.1:0-4944 GCA_964476875.1 uncultured Sandaracinaceae bacterium
AACGGCCTCATCAATCTAGAGGTCCTGGAAGTCCTGGAGCATAGCCTCAAGTGCAAGGTGCTCGATGGCGGCACCCTCGGCTCGCGCAAGCACGTCAACTTGCCCGGCGTCCGCGTCAACCTACCTTCGATCACAAAGAAAGATCGCGAAGACATCACCTTCGCCATCGAACAGGATCTCGACTTCATCGCATTGTCTTTCGTGCGTGGCGTCGAAGACGTTCTCGAAGTGCGCGAGATCATCGACACGGTGGGTGGGCACCAGCGCATCATAGCCAAGATCGAAAACCAAGAGGGGGTAGACAACTTCGACGCCATCCTCGAGGCGGCTGATGGGATCATGGTCGCCCGCGGAGATCTCGGAGTAGAAGTCGCTTTCGAGGAACTGCCCGTGCTCCAACGCGATATGGTTCGTAGCTGCGCCATCGTCGGGAAGCCCATCATCGTGGCCACTCACTTACTGGAGTCGATGATCGACAACCCGCTGCCGACGCGAGCCGAGGTTACCGATGTGGCAAACGCCGTATACGAGCAGGCTGATGCGATCATGCTGAGCGGCGAGACGGCAGCCGGGAAGTATCCGGTGCGCTGCGTCGAGGTGCTCGATACGATTGCACGCCGAATCGAGATGAGACCGGGCCTCAGTTTCTACAAAGAGCGACCGGCGCCGACTTCGCAGCGCGCTCATATCGCCGAAGGCGCTTGCCGGCTCGCGGATTCTCTTGGCGCCCGCGCCATCGTCGTCATGACTCGGCGCGGCTACTTCGGCCAACTCGTCGCCAGCTATCGCCCGGAGACGGCGATCATCTACGCGTTCACCAACATGAGCACGACTCGGCGCAAACTCTGGCTGAGCCGTTCTGTGATTCCGTTTCGCATGAATCTCTCAAGTGACCCCGAGAAAACCATCGGCAACGCACTCGCCAAGCTCCGCGAGCGTGAGATTATCGAGCCGGGCGAGCCGGTCGTCGTGGTGTCCGACGTAGCCACCGCCGCCGGCGATTTAGTAACCAGCATACAAGTGCGGGTCTCCGAGTAGCCACCCGACCAATTAGGTCTTACACAGGAACAGTATGCGAGCGCGCCTCTTTCTTGTACTGTCGTTCGGTCTCGCTCTCGCTTGCGGACCCTCCGAGCAAACCTTCGTCGGCGAGCTGACCGCCCCTGTGGTCTACGGTGGGGACGACCGCGTCGAGGTCTTCAATCATCCAGACGCTGAACTGCGACGCGTTGCGCAGGAGTCGATCGTCGCCCTGATTCCGAGTTTCCGGGTCACTAGGGAGGGCAACGGCACCTACAGCCTGTTCACCGAGTCGCTCAAGGACTTGCGGGGACTGTGCCCGGACGAATTGTTCGGGAATCAACCTACGGCGGCGACATGTTCGGGCGTGCTAATCGACGACGACTTGGTTCTCACAGCGGGTCATTGCATCGATACGCAGGCTCCGTGCGACACGTATGCGTACGTGTTCAACTACCGCCTCGATGACGCCTCACAGCTTGCCGCGATTCGAGACGAGGACGTGTACTCCTGTGCACGGGTCGTATCTCACGGTGCGCCACAGGGTAGTAACTTCACCCCCGACTTCGCCGTGGTTCAACTTGATAGGCCGGTCGAGGGCGCGCATGCACCGGCATTGATTCGACCGGCGACCGCCCTTGCCGAACAGGAGTCGATCGCGATGATTGGATTCGGGAGCGGCCTGCCCGCCAAGATCGACTCGGGTGGAAGAGTGGCCGATCCGCGCGCCAATCGGCTCGACTTCTTCGTCGCCAACGTCGATGCTTTTCGAGGACATTCCGGGAGCGCGACCTTCGACTCGGAAAATCGCCTTGCGGGCATTCTCATCGGTGGCCGAACCCCGGACTACGTCACCCTCGAAGGAGAGTCCTGTAGTCGCGTCTCGGTCTACGACGACGGGCAGGCCGGCGAGGTAGTCCACCACATCGCGCCGATCGTGGCTGGCCTTTGCGCAGACGGTTGGGGAGCAGAGGAGCTCTGCGACCCGGACGCCTGTGGTGATCCGCCTTGCGCCTTCGCACCGTTACCCCCTGTCGGGACGGGAGGCTCGGGCGTCGTCGCCGGTGGGAACTCCGGTTGCCGAGCCTCGACGGGATCCGCGGGACTCGCTTCTGTTTGCTTCGGGCTGCTGTTGTTTACAGTGGCGCGCCGATTCAGACGGCGAGTCGTTTGACGACTTCGAGTGCCTCGCGGACATGCTTCTTAGCGTTGAGTTGCGAGTTGAAGACGTGTTGCACCGTTCCCTCGCGATCGATCACATAGGTCACGCGCCCCGGTAGCAAGCCCATGGTCTTGGGTACGCCGTAGGCCTTCTGCAGCGCCTTGTCCTTGTCGCTCACGAGGAGGAACGGCAGGCGGTGATGTGTAGCAAAGCTCTTGTGGCTCTTCTCGCTATCTTGGCTGACCCCGATGACGACTGCTCCAGCCTCGACGAAATCCTCGAAGCCGTCGCGAAACGTGCAGGCCTCTGCCGTGCAGCCGGGCGTTTCATCCTTCGGATAGAAATACAGGACGACCGCTTTGTCACCACGGAACTGAGACAGGGTAATCGGGTCGCCATCCTGAGTGGTCTTGCTGAAGTCTGGGGCGGTAGCGCCCTTGCCGATGCTCGCCATTGCTTGCCTCCGGTCGAAGAACTAGCACTCATGCTTCCGCAGTGCAGCTCGCGGCCGCATGCGACTCCGCCCGACTGCGCTATACCATCGCCAGTCATGCACGGACTCCGTTGCGACCCAATGCTCCTCGGGTGGACCCGACTACTCGACGAGTGGGTGGTTGGCTTGACGCGCTACAACCGCACCACACCCACCGACCCCGTGTGTTGGGCAGATCGCGGGCGCACGCTGCAGACGCTCGTAGATGCCGCGACTCGCGTGCGCAGCTTCGCGTACCGAGACACCGAGATCGAGCCCACCGTTCTGCTCGACGACGAGACCCTGAGCTTCGAGCTACAAGGACGCGCGTATCGCGTCGCTGCCGACCAGCACTCTCCTGGCACGAGCGCTGCGATGATTGCTTCCGGCGCCGGGTGGTTGGAAAGCGCGCTGCTTCGGGCCGAGACCGCTGCTGAAGCCGACGAGCTGCCAGTCGGGGTCGTCTTCGTGACACCACATTTGGCCGCTTCCGAGCCCTCCGCCTCCGATCGCGCCGAGGGGCTTGCCGATAGGTTCATCGCGACAAGTCGGCAGATTGGATGTCGTGGGTGTGCATTCTCGTTTCCCGACCCCGCCGAACTCGACCGATATCGTTACGGAAACGAGGCGTATCCAGGCGCGCTCATCCTTTTGCGCTCTCCCGGCACGGCGTCACCTGTTTTGCCTTGAAAAAAGTGAAACACGTTCTAATTTCGACAGATGGAAGAAAGCTTCAGGCCGCCGATTCCGAACGGCTGGTTCCAAGTCGCCTACTCGGACGAGATCAAGCCGGGTGAGGTCAAAGCGCTGAAGTACTTCGGTACGGATCTGGTCGCCTGGCGATCGGAAGACGGAGAGCTGTCGGTGCTCGATGCCTTCTGTCCGCACCTTGGCGCTCACCTCGGACACGGGGGAACGGTCAAGGGCAACTCGATCGAGTGTCCGTTTCATGCGTGGCAGTTCGGCACAGACGGTCGATGCACCGCCGTCCCATACGCAGAGCACCTTCCTCGCAAAGCGAAGCTCCCGAAGTGGCAGACCAAAGAGGTCGCCAACATGGTGATGTGTTGGTACCACGCCGACGGGGAACCACCGAACTTCGAGATTCCGGACGAGATTCCCGAGTGGGGATCGACCGAGGGCGTTCGCAACGACGAGTGGACCGAGTTCATCGAACGGCAGTGGACGATTCGCACCTGCAACCAGGAGATGGCGGAGAACGCGGTCGACTCCGCGCACTTTCGCTACCTTCACGGGACCACGAACATGCCGCAGTCGGAAGCGACCGTGGATGGTGCGATCATGCGCGTACATTCGGGCGCCGGTATGGAAACGCCGCGCGGCAATGTCGACGGTTCGATCGAGAGCCTCAACTATGGGTTTGGTCTCTCCACCGTTCGGTTCAAGGGCATCGTCGAGACCGTCAATGTGGCGTCGATGACGCCGATCGACGCCGACCATGTGCACCTTCGATTCAACTTCTGCGTGAGAAAGAGCGCCGGGGCTGAGGTAGCACGCGGAGTTGGCAAAGCCTTCGTCGCCGAAGTGACGCGCCAGCTCGAGCAAGACATCCCGATCTGGGAGAACAAGGTCTACTACGACAAACCGCTGCTGTGCGATGGCGATGGACCAATCGCGATCTTCCGGCGCTGGTGCACGCAGTTCTACACCTGGCCCGAAGAGCAACAGGCCGCAGAGTAGTGGCGACGTTCGAGCTCGAAGAAGTCGAGACCGCGTTTAGGCACTTCTGGCACGCCGGCATGATCCGGGAGGATTGGAACGCTTGGGCCGATCTGTTTACTGAAGACGTGGTTTATCTCGAGCGCGTTCTCGGGACGATGCATGGCCGAGAGACCGTCCGACAGTGGATTGTCCCGCTCATGGAGCAGTACGGGGAAATCTACGGCGTCTACAATTGGCACATAGCTGACCCGAGCGGTCGAGTCGTGTTCCACATGATCAATCGCCGCGACAATCCCAGCGGCGAGGGTGTCATGGACTTCCCGGGTATCACGGTGTTGCAGTACGCCGGGAACAACCAGTGGTCGTCCGAGGAGGACTACTGGGCAGAGAAGCTGAGCGTCAAGCAGTGGCAGGACTACACGGCCGCCCTAAAGAAGTTCGATCCGGATCACCGCAACAAGCGCACGCGCGACGATTGGGGTCACGGTCCGGAGTGGACCATTGGAAAGAAGTCGTTCTGGGATTGGCCCGACCGACAGCGCCCCTAGTACTCCGCGTCGAAATCGAGTTCAATCGGCTCTTGGCTCGCGGGCCGCGATTGGCAGGC
>CAYZDM010000275.1:0-4941 GCA_964476875.1 uncultured Sandaracinaceae bacterium
CCTTCATCCGGCGACATTGACGCTCGATACCCCGCTTTCTACCCTGGGTGGATACCCGTGGAGAGTGAAATCAAGACGAGGGTAACGCCCTTCTCGGAGCCCCATATCTCAACCGGGCTGGGGCAAGATTGCCTCGTGGTGATCTACGCGCCGAGTTCCCATCAGCTGGGCAAGCGCTTCTCCCTAGCGGACGGGACGGTCCAGATCGGTCGTGGGCCAGAAAATGACGTCGCGCTGCACAGCGATAGCGTGTCGCGTCGGCACGCGCGTATCGAGATGCGGGCCGGCCAGTATCACGCCCTCGACATGAACTCGACCAACGGCACATACGTCAACGACGAGCTCGTGCAGGATCGACAACTTCGCCGTGGAGATCAGATCAAAATCGGCGACACGATCATGAAATTCCTCAGCGGCGCCGACCTGGAGTCGCAGTACCACGAGACGATTTATAGAATGACGATCATGGATGGCCTCACGGGCATCCACAACAAGCGCTACCTCGTCGAGCAGCTCGATCGAGAGCTGTCGAGGGCGACGAGGCACGGGCGACCGTTGAGCCTCGTGATCTGCGACATCGATCACTTCAAGCGCGTCAACGACGAGTTCGGACACCTCGCTGGAGATCATGTGCTCAAGGAAGTCGCCCAGCTCGCCAAGAGCAGGTTGCGGCCGGACGACGTGATCGCGCGATACGGAGGGGAAGAGCTCGCCGTCATTCTTCCTGAGACGGACTTGGTTGGCGGCATTCGAATCGCTGACGAACTTCGGAAGATGATCGCCACCGAGACCTTCGTGTTCGAGGACGAAGGCATCGATGTCACCATTTCTTGTGGGGTGGCGCAGCTCGATCCTGACTGGCGCTCGTACGATTTCGTTCGCGCGGCCGACGCGCAGCTCTACTCGGCGAAGCGCGCCGGTCGCAATCGGGTCTGTCCCGGCTAGTCGGTCCGCCGACTACGCGTGCTAGGCTTGGCGCCGCATGCGATCGATTGCCGAGGCCCTTGCTTCCATGATGCCCGCGTTCTCTCCCTTGGGAGAGGAGCTAGTCCATCTCAGCGATTCATCGGGCCGCTATGTGTCGCGCGATGTGGTGGCCCGGTTCGACGCGCCGGCTTTCGACAACAGCGCGATGGATGGCTATGCGGTTCGTGCGACTGAAGTTGCTTCGGCAGCGTCGGAGACTGCAGTTCGCCTTCCTGTTCGCGGAGAGTCTCGTGCGGGTGGATCACTGCCGGGTCCCATGGATGCCGGGAGCGTATGCCGTATTTTCACGGGCGCGCCGATGCCAGCGGGCGCGGACGCGGTCGTCATTCAAGAGGACACCCGGCGCGAGGGAGACGAGGTTCTGATCCTCGAAGCATCGCGCGCGGGGAAGCATGTTCGTACGAGGGGGAGTGACGTTTCCGCCGGGGCGGTGTTGCTTCGCGCCGGGGATAGACTCTGGCATGGGGAGATCGGGCTCCTCGCAAGTCAGAACATCGACCGCGTCCACGTGTTCCGTCAGCCCAGGGTCGCCCTGCTCTCTACCGGCGACGAGCTTCGCCAACTCGGTGAAGACCTCGAGCCAGGGATGATCGTCAACTCGAACCTCTACGTCTTGACCGAGATGCTGCGGGCCGTGGGCGTGATACCGGTTCCGCTCCCAGCTGCGCCGGACACCTTGGTGGATATCGAAGCCTCGCTGCGAGAAGCGCTCGAGGCGGACGTTGTCATCACGACGGGCGGTGTGTCGGTTGGCGAGTACGATTTCGTCAACGAGGCATTCGAGAACGTCGGCATCGAGACGATGTTCTGGAAGGTCCGGATGAAGCCAGGCAAGCCAGTCTCCTTCGCTCAGTATCGAGGTAAGCCGGTGATCGGCGTGCCGGGCAACCCGATTAGCGCGATGGTGGCGTTCGAGGTCCTCATCGCCCCATGCCTGCGCAAGATGCTGGGCGACCCGCGACCCCACCCCCGACCGGTCGTCGCGAGGCTGCGAGAGTCCTATCGCCGACGGCCGGGCCGCATCGAGATCGCGCGCGGTTTCGCTGTTCGAGAGGGGGAAGAGATCGTCGTCACCCTGAACTCACTCCAGGGGTCAGGGTCCCTTCCCTCGTTCGTCGGCGTCAATGCATTGGCGATCCTGCCAGCCGACAGGGCTGAGTTCGCGGGGGGGGACAGGGTCGAAATCTTCCTCTGGGGACAGGGTTTGAGGGGTCCCGACTCGTTTTTCGACCAGTTGGGCTGAGCGGTTCCGTCGTGATTTCAACCGTTTGTGCGTTGCCTTCTTGACTGTTGGATCTCGATCATTATGCTGGCGCTCCCTCAAAGGGGTTCACAAGCATGAAGAAGACCGAACTCAAGCGGTTTCGCGCCGACCTGGAAGAGAAAAGAGACGCCGTAATTCGCCGTGCGCGCGAGACTATGGACCAGGATATGACCCTCGACGCCTCGGAGCTCCCCGACGAGATGGATCTGGCGTCGAGCGAGTATATGCAGTCGTTCACGTTCCGACTCCGCGGGCGCGAGCGCGTTTTCCTGCAGAAAATCGAGAAGGCCATCAAGAAGCTCGATGAAGGCGTATTCGGGGTCTGCGACGACTGCGAAGAGCCCATCAGCAACAAACGCCTCGAGGCTCGTCCCGAAACGGAGCTCTGCATCCGCTGCAAGGAAGACCAAGAGCGCAACGAACGCGACTTCGCGTAGCGCCTCTCTTCCCGCCCCCCCAAACGGGGACTGACCCCTATATAGAGTTAACCCTCGCGAAAAGGGGACTGTCCCCTTTTATTCGGCAGCGGCGGGGTTGGGGTTTGATTTTGGTTGGGGTTGGGGGAGGATGATTTGGAAGGCTGTGCGGCCCGGCATGCTGTCTACGGTGACGCTGCCGCCGTGGTCTTCCACGATGCTTTGGACGATGGCGAGACCGAGGCCTGTGCCGCCTTGCTTGCCGTGGGTGGTGAACGACTCGAACAGACGTTCCCGGATCTCTTCAGAGACGCCGGGGCCATCGTCGGAAAACGTCAGCATGAGATTTCCATCTTCCGATCGGTCGACTTCCATGCGACACACCCCGCCGTCGTCTCCGATAGCCTCCGCGGCGTTGCGCGCGAGGTTGTGAAAGACGCGTTGCATCTTCTCTTCGTCGAAGTGGGCCACCCCCCGGTCCCGAAGCGCGAGTTCGAGCCGGATGCCACGCTCTGCGAGTTCGGGTCTGAGCTGGTCGCCGAGATCCTCGAAAAATGTGTGGAGATATACGCGCCGGATGAGGATACGTCGCTCGCCCTTCGCGAACGCCAGCGTCTCGCCCATCATGGTCTTGAGGAGTTGAACCTGGCGCCGGATCGCCGCCGCAGCCTCTCTGCGCTTGTCCTCGTCCCCCTCCTGGACCAGTAGCTGGGTGTACCCGGAGATGACCGTCAGGGGCGTCTTGAGGTCGTGGAGCATGCTCGAAAGGAAGCGCCCAAGGGTGGTCAGGCGTTCCTGGCGTGCCTTCTGAGCCCGTGATTCAGCCTGAGCGATGGCGGTCGATAGGTGGCCGGCGATGACTGTGGCCATCTTGAGGTCGTCGTCGATGAAGGGAGCTCGGCCGCCTGACTTGTTGAGGAGTTGCAGTGCGCCAGCCCCTTCATCCCAGCGGAGCGGGACGCACAGGACCGACTTGGGATGGTACCCGACCGCGTCCGAGATGTGCAAGGAATGCCGAGTGTCATCCTCCACGCGGTTGACGATTTGGGGTCGCCCATTCTCCGCAACCCACCCAGAGATGCCCTGCCCCGCTTTGATCTTCATCTTCTTGACGCGATCGGGCTCACCACCGACGGCTGCTCGAAAGGTGAGGTCGCCGGTGTACTCGTCTGCCAAGAGAATGGACGCAGCCTCGGCGTCGGTCGCCCGCATCGTGCGCGCGAGCACGCCCGCCAACAAGTCATCGAGCTCCATCGCACTGGCTGCGACCTGGGTGATCTCGAACAGCACGTCGAGCTCCCGAATCTTCTTCTCGAGTTGCTCCTTGGTTTCGAGGAGCTCGATGTTCTTGCCCACGACCGACAGGAACAGCTTGGAGTTCTCAATCGAGACCGCCGCATGACTTGCCAGGGCCGTCAGCAGGGCCTCGTCGGCGACAGTGAAGTGCCCCTCGTGCTTGTTCAGCACCTGAACCACGCCGATCGTCCGGCCGTGCTGGTTTTTCATCGGTACACAAAGCGTCGAGCGCGTGCGGTATCCCGTCGCTCGATCCCACCCGGCGTCGAAGCGGACGTCTTGGTAGGCGTCCTTGATGTTGAGCGGCTTCCCCGTGCTCGCGACGGCTCCTGCAAGCCCTTCACCGGGCTTGAGCCTGATCTCGTGGGTCTCTTCGCCTTGGATGACCTTGGACCACAGTTCGTCGGTCTCTTCGTCGAGCAGGTACAGGGTCGAGCGGTCGGCCTCCATCACCTCCGAGATCCGATCGAGGATCATCTCCAGCAGCTCCCCGAGGTCGAGGGTCGACCCCAACGCCGAGCTGATGTCCTGCAGCGCCCGCAGCTTGGCCCTCTCCCGATCTACGACACTTTGTAGTCGCAGGGTCTCCTGGCCGTCTCGGTCGCCGTCTGAAGCCATACTGAGGTCGATACTCCCCCGAACGGGGTCCAAGACGCAACGACCTTCGAGGCTGGGCTATTCCCCTTCGCGCAATTCCGCCCGATCGCCCATTCGGACGGTCCTCGTGGCCCGTTCCAGCATGATGGCGGTCGTCTTCGGCTGCACGTTGACGGCCCGTCCGATCGCGACGACTTCCCAGGGGTAGTGTTCCGGCTCGTCCGGCAAAGGCACCGTCGTTTCGATTTCGCGGCCGATCTTGCCCTCAGCACTCCGGCGCCATTCGTCGCCCTGCCGGACGATGTAGAAGCGATTGCCAATGACGACCCCCTGCTCCGCCCCAACGTCGACGAAGACGATCTGGTTGGTCGAGGGGAGCTT
>CAYZDM010000276.1:0-4940 GCA_964476875.1 uncultured Sandaracinaceae bacterium
CCCTTTTTCGAAGGGCTAAGAACCAAGCTCATGGGCAGGCATCGAATGATGGTCATCGGGCTCGACTGCGCCGCGCCTCGGTTGGTGTTCGAGCGGTACCGCGAGGCCATGCCGCATCTGTCCGGGCTGATGGAGCGGGGTACGTGGGGGCCGCTTCGGAGCGCCGAACCTCCGATCACCGTGCCGGCATGGACCTGTATGGTGTCGGGCCGCGATGCAGGCGAGCTCGGTTTGTACGGGTTTCGAAACCGGGTCGCCGGGCAAACGGGTTTGCGTTTGGCGGACGGTCGCGACGTTCGCGTGAAGCGTGTTTGGGATTGGCTCGGGGAGCAGGGCTTCCGGGTTGCACCCCTGTTCGTGCCGCTGACCTCGCCGCCTACCCCGGTTCGCGGGCAGATGGTGTCGGGATTCATGTGGCCGGGAGACGATGCACCGTGGTGTTTCCCCCGAAGTTTGGAGACCGAGATCACCGAGCGTGTTGGTCCGTATCGGGCCGACGTGGAAAACTTCCGCGCGAACGACCTCGACCGCATCTATCGAGACATCGTGGAGATGGCCGCACAGCACGTCGACATCGCCGCCCACGTATGGAGCGACAAAGATCCGGATTTCTTGATGATGGTCGAGATCGGTGTGGATCGATTCCATCATGCGTTCTGGCGCCACATCGATCCGGAGCACCCGCGTCACGAGGCCGGCAATCGATGGAAGCACCTGGGACGCGAATACTATCAGTTATTGGACGCACACATCGGGCGGCTTCTCGATCTGACGGATGAGGACACGACGGTGTTGGTCGTGAGCGACCATGGCGCCCGGGCGATGCTGGGAGGCTTCTGCATCAACGAATGGTTGATTCGGAACGGGTATCTGGTGCTTCGTGAGATGCCCGCGGGATCGTCTCCGCTCGACCACGCGGCGGTCGACTGGAGCCGCACGACGGCATGGGCTGAGGGAGGCTACTACGCACGGGTGTTCCTCAACATCCGTGGTCGCGAACCGAACGGCGTCATCGCGCCAGCAGAATTTCGCGGGGTGCGCAGCAAGTTGTGTCGCGAACTCGAGAATCTGCGAGACGATCAGAACGCCGGCATCCCCACCTCCGTCCGTATCCCTGAGGACCACTACCGCCAGGCTCGAGGGTTCCCGCCAGACATGATGGTCTACTTCGATGACTTGAAGCTGCGCGCAATCGGCTCGGTCGGCGGGGGTCAGCTCGTCGTCACCGAGAACGACACCGGTCCGGACAGCTGCAACCACGATTGGGACGGCATTTTTGTCATGAGCGGCGGTCGACACGAGGGGCGCGGACGTGTCGAGGGCGCCGAGATCTACGACGTCACGCCGACCGTTCTCGGGGCGTTTGGCGTCGACCGACCACCCGGAATCCTCGGCCGGGATTGGACACGATAGACCGCCAATGGGGAGTTCACGCCGCCACGCGTGAGGCAAAATTAACCCTTCTAAAAAGGGGTCTGACCCCTTTTTATTTCGCGCTAGGGTGGGGGGGTGGCGGCTCGGGCTTTGGTGGTGGGGTTGGATGGGTTTGATCTTGGCTTGGTCGAGGGGTTTGGGGGCGAGCGGCTTCCGCATCTTCATGGATTGATGGAGCGGGGGGTGTTTGCGGCGTTGGAGTCGGTGCAGCCGCCTGCAACGTTGCCGAACTGGACCACGTTTCTTACTGGCGTGGACCCGGCGCGGCATGGGGTGTTCGATTTCACGACGCGCAAGGGCTACCAGGTTCGGTTCACCGCCGGGACCGCGCGGGAAGTACCGACTGTGTTCAAGCAGCTCGATCAGCTCGGGCTTCGCTGCGCTTGTTTGAGCTTTCCGGCGACTTGGCCTCCCGAAGAGCTCGAGCATGGCATCTTCGCGAGTGGATGGGACGCACCGGTCGCCTTCGAGGCGGACCGCTCGTTCATGTGGCCCCCGTCGCTCTACGACGACACCGTGCGAAAGTTCGGCGCTCCGACCTTCGACGACGTAGACGAGTTTCACGCGGACGCCCCCGGCTGGATTGACCGTTTGCCACTGGCTCTGGAGCGTCGAGTCGCGCGAAAGGCCGAATGGGCGCAGTGGTTGTTGGGACGCCAAGATTGGGATGTCTTCGCGGTGTACTTCGGCGAGAGCGACACGGGCTCGCACTATCTGTGGGCGCATCACGATCCCGAGTCCCCGCGAAGCCCAGATCAGGTTTCTGCCGAACAGCGTGATGGTCTCTTGCGGGTCTATCAGTCGCTCGATCGAGCGGTTGGCTCACTCCTGGAGGTATCCGGGGGAGACCAGACAGAAGTCACCGTGCTCAGCGACCACGGCTCGGGTGGGTCCTCCGACAAGGTGCTCTACCTCAATCGGCTCCTGGCCGAGCACGGCTTGCTTCGGTTTCGCACCCAACGGGGTCTGGGAGGCGCAGGACTAAAGGAGATCGCGCTTCGGCGCTTTCCGCCGCGGCTCCGCGAGCGCTTGTTTCGCCTCGGCAACGCTTGGCTGCCAAGTCGCTTGGAGTCGAATGTCCGCTTCGGCGGGATCGACATGCGGCACACGATCGCCTTCAGCGACGAGCTCAACTACTTTCCGGGCATCTATCTCAATATGGCGGGCCGTGAACCGGACGGCATCGTCCAGCCCGAACAGCGGCAGGAAACGATTCTTCGGGTGCGGGCAGCGCTACTGAGTGTTCGTGATCCATGGAGCCAGCGGCCGGTGTTCGCAGATGTCGTTCCCCGGGAGGAGTTGTTCGAAGGACCGCACCTCGAGCGGGCCCCGGATCTCCTCCTCGAGCTGCACCTCGACGAAGGCTATTCGTACAACCTCATGCCAACCGCGACCGCGCGAGCCGGCAAGCATCCCTGGCGCAAGCTCGGTGACGACGAGAAGCTCGGCAAGAAGGGTCGCAGCCTACCCGGCAGTCATCGCTCGCATGGGTTCATGACGCTAGCCGGGCCGAACGTGAGACCGCTGGGGCGGGTCGACGCACACATTGCGGATCTGACCGCGACGCTTCTATCTCGGCTGGGCCTCTCGGTGCCTTCCTCGTTCAGAGGTCGCGTGCTGTGGGAAGCGCTGGGCGACGAGCACGACATGCCGACACAGTCGCTCCCCGACGCCGGGCCGATTCGGGCACGCGCCACCCGCAACGAAGGCCTCGTAGAATCACGACTCCGTGCTCTCGGGTACATCGAGTGATTCTTCACGTCGCCTGCCTGCCCTTTCCGACCTACCAAGGGACCCAAGCCGCCGTGGACGCCATGCTTCGGGCCTCCGTCCACGCCGGGCACCGAGCACAGCTGCTGACCTACGCGCACGGTGCCTACGAGATCGATGCGCCCTACGACATTCATCGTGTTGCGGACTTCCCCAGGGTGCGGGGACTTCGATCAGGCCCGTCGTGGGGTAAGATCGCACTCGACGCCCGATGCATTCTAGAGATCCGACGACTCGCGCGACAAGAACGTCCAAAGGCGATCGTCGCCCATCACATCGAGGCCGCACTCGCCGCGCTCGCGGCACAAGCCGCCCCCGTCTACTTCGTGGCGCACACCGCGCTAGCGCGCGAACTTCCTGTCTACTTCCCCGCACTACCGGCGAAGCCCGTCAGCAGAATCGCGCAACGAGTCGAGGCTTTGGTGTGCGCGCAGGCGACCGGTGTAGCGGCGGTCGCCCCTGCATTGGCTCGGCTCCTCGGAGAGCGACGAGCACACTACCTGCCAGTCCCTTGGAAGCGATCGGACGAGCCACGCCTCACCCGCCGCGAAGCCCGAGCCGCACTTTCGCTCGATGGCGACGCGCAAACTTGTCTGTACGCCGGAAATCTCGATCGCTATCAGGGTTGGGAGTACCTCATCGATGCGCTGAGCCTCATGCGACGCCACGATTCCACGGCACGCCTGCTCGTGGCCACCGAGTCGGACCCCGGCCTTGTCCGCCAACGCGCCGCCCGCGCAGGCGTCGGCCATGCCGTCCACGTCCGTCGCCTAGACGGGGAGCGATCCCGCGAACTGGTCCACGCCGCCAGCGACCTCGCCTGGATCCCGCGACGAACCGAAGGCGGACTCCCGATCAAGATGCTCGATGCCTTCGCCCGCGGCCTGCCTGTGGTCGCGATGGAACGGGCCGGCGCAGAGCTTCCGCTGGGAAGCGCCTGTTCCTTGGTACCAAACGACGACCCGACAGCGCTTGCCAAGGGGGCAGCTAACTTGCTCGACGACCCAAGCGCCGCCAACGGCCTCCGTGACGAGGCGCGCCGCTATCTCGCGACCCACCACTCCGACGAGGCCTTTGCTGTCGCGATGAGCGGCCTCCTTACCGAGTCCGATGCTACCCAGCCGGCCACGCACGTCGTGCCGCGTCGATCCACTGCGTAGGCACCCCGAGCTCGGTGAGTTCTTCCAGAGTGCACCGGCGGAGTGTCAACATATGCGCCAACACGCCTATTATTGGATCCAACTCGAAGGCACCAAGTACCATTTTCTTCGCAGGACGCGTCGGAAAAACAACATGGTCGGCCACTTGGACGAATCGCTCTCATACGCCAAAAAACACACTAGTTCCGGGATTCCACAGCTCCTCCTCGGCGGAGAGCTCGACTTGGAAACCCCGGCGCTAGCGGATCTCACAGCGGCCGCTGCGGCGCTCGCGATCGGTTCGAAACCAAAAGTCCTCTTGCCGTTGGCCACGGCGGCGGTCGAGTACGCCTTGGTTCGCCGCGGAGACACCGTGTTGGTTAGTTGTTATGGGACAGCGAGCGCGCCGGTCGTTTACCAACTCGACCGAAAGGTCCCGCTCCGACGACTGCTGGACACTTGTGCCCAGTCGATGCTCGAGACCGCGGGGCAAGAGCTCGATCCTACTGCTCGCCAGATCGCCATCCGCGTCGCCGAGCGTGCGCTCGCAACGAAGATCAAACCGGACCCCGAGGGGCTGGTCGCGCCGATCAACCA
>CAYZDM010000277.1:0-4912 GCA_964476875.1 uncultured Sandaracinaceae bacterium
ATCCGCGTGACCGAGCGCGTTGCGAATTACTACTCGAAACACACGCTGGATGCCTACGCGCGCGATTTGGTACGCTTCGGCGCGCGACTGGCCGAGGACGGGGCGTCACTCGATCAAGTCGATGAGTCATGGGTCGCCGGCCACCTCGTCACGCTATCGCAGGCCGGCTTGAGTGCGCGCACTCAAGCGAGGGCGCTAAGTGCGATTCGAGGGTTCTTCCGGTTCCTAGTTCAGGAGCGACATCAGAAGGCTGACCCTACCGAACTGCTGGAGGGACCGCGCCTGCTTCGCAAGTTGCCGGACATCTTGAATCGCGACGAGGTCCTGCGACTCCTCAACGCGCCGATCGGCCAGAAACCGAATCGTGTCCGGGACCGCGCGATGCTGCACACGATGTACGCAGCTGGACTTCGAGTCAGCGAGCTCATCGAGTTGGATCTCGCCGATGTGAACCTCGAAGAAGGGTTCGTCTCAGCGCTTGGCAAAGGCAACAAGCGGCGACTCGTCCCAATCGGGTCGTACGCGCGCGCTGCGCTGATTCAGTACCTCGCCGAGGTAAGACCGAAATGGGCACGACCCGCGAGTCGGGCTTGCTTCGTCACATCGCGGGGCACCTCGATGACGCGTCAAAGCTTCTGGAGCCTGGTGAAGAAGTACGCCCGAGCGGCCGGGATCACCAAGCCGATCTCTCCACACAAACTGCGCCACTCCTTCGCGACGCACCTACTAGCTGGTGGTGCCGACCTCCGCTCCGTCCAGACCATGTTGGGGCACGTCGACATCTCCACGACGCAGATCTACACTCACGTCAGTGGCGACCACCTCCGCAAGATGCATGAGCGGTTTCACCCTCGTGGGTAATCGTGCTCACAGGTTCAGCCCCTCCTGCGGGTCCGGCCAAGTAATCGCCCGGCCGTGACGAAGGCGTTATCCTGCAGAGGATGTCGACTTTCGACGTTTGGATCATTCGCTTCGACCCGGGGGAGTCTTCCCCGGCCGAACGTCTGCAAGCTGCGTTCGGTATCGACGCGGCGAGTGCGCGTACGCTCGAGCAGAGCCTGCCCAAAGTCGTCAAGCACGGGCTGTCGGGCAAGGCAGCAGGAGAGATGCGGCAGGCGCTCGAAGCGATTGGCGCCGTCGTCGAGTGTCGGCCCGCGCGTGACGCGAAACGAGTGGCGGGGGCTGATGGGACGGGAAGGGCGGTGGTCTTTCATCCGCCCGGCGCAGATCTGTTTCCCGCAGGCCGCATTTCGGCGATTGACCCGTTCGCAGCAGCGACGGGGGTCGGCGTGCCGCGTATCTCGCTAGATCATTCGATTCCGCCAATCCCCGCGTCCCGAAGCCAGGCCAATTCCGAATCGGAGCAGCCTCGCCGGATCACGGCTTCGCTGTTGGTTACATCGCGCGATCAGCAACGCCGCAAGCACATGCGCGAGGCCGCTGCGACCATCGGCGCTGGTGTTGCGATCCTCGCGATCGGTTGGTTCCTCGGCAGCTCCGTTCTTCGCGGTGAGGCCGACTGGGTCGGCATCGCCTTCGACGGGCTTGGGATATACTTTCTCGGCGTCGGGGCGTTCGACCTCGTGGCGGTACTCAGGGACTGATTTCGGTGAGGCTAACTCTTCCAAAGGCATTCTGGTTCGTGGCGGCGCTTGCTTTGGCCTGGGGCTTGAATGCGTGGCGCCAAAGCGCGGCGATGCATGGTCTCGATGCTGCCCGCGAAGGAGACCGGAGCGCCGCCGAACAATGGGTCGATCGCGCGCTTCGAGAGAGCGACTGCGAGCTTCACGAGGCGCGACAATACATTTCTGCGGCGGACACGAGACAGTTCGTTCGCAGGCCCGACTACGTCGGGACGTTCGTCGAGAAACTCTACGCCGATGGAGCTCCTACGATCGAGATCTGCGACTCAGACGCGCTCGGGTTTCGCTTCGCACATTACTTGGTTGTCACGCTCCCGGATGATCCGAGTAAGCATGAGCGAGTCATCGCCGACGCCCAAAGCTTCGTGCGCCGCGACGCAGTGGTTTATCGAGGCATCACGTCTACTGAAGTCGAGGAGATCGTTCGCTTGTCGACGCTAGTTGGGCAACGGCGCGTACTCGTCGATCTGCCTGCAGAAGCCGACTGAATCGAGATCCGGGCGCCTCCCTGGACTCGTGCTATAGCCCTGCCGCTCTGCACGCAATAGAGACGACATTGAGGAGGCAAGCGCCGTGAACATTCACGAGTATCAGGCAAAAGAGCTCTACCGGAAGTACGGCATTCCCGTTCCGAAGGGCATCCCCTGCATGTCGGTCGAAGAAGCGACTGCGGCGGCCAAAAAGCTCATCGACGAAACCGGCAACGAGGTCGTCGTCGTCAAGGCGCAGATTCACGCAGGCGGTCGTGGAAAGGCCGGTGGCGTCAAGGTCGTGAAGGGTGTGGATGCGGCAACCGATGCAGCGACGGACATCCTCGGCAAGACCCTGGTGACGCATCAGACCGGCCCCGAAGGAAAGGTCGTCCAACGCCTGCTCGTGGAGCAAGGCCTCGCGATCAAGAGCGAACTCTACCTTGCACTCGTCGTCGATCGTGAGAGCCGGCGAATCGCGATCATGGCCTCGACTGAGGGTGGCATGGATATCGAGGAGGTCGCCGCAAGCACCCCCGAGAAGATTCAGACGATCGCGATCGACCCGGCGGTCGGCCTCCAGGGCTACCAGATTCGCCAACTCGCCTTCGGACTCGGGCTCACCAAGCAGGAGCAGAAGAACTTCGGCAAACTCATCGGGGCCCTCGCGAAGCTCTTCGAGCAAGAAGACTGCTCGATTGCCGAAATCAATCCGCTGATCCTCACCGAAGATGAGCAGGTCATCGCGCTCGACGCCAAGGTCACCTTCGATTCGAACGCCGAGTTCCGCCACAAAGACTTCTGGGGTTCGGTACGCGACCTCTCCGAGGAAGCCCCGACCGAGACGGAGGCCCAGGAGGCCGGCCTTTCGTTCATTCAGCTAGACGGCAATATCGGCTGTCTGGTCAACGGCGCCGGCCTCGCCATGAGCACGATGGACACAATCAAGTACTACGGCGGTGAGCCCGCCAACTTCCTCGACGTGGGCGGCGGTGCGACCCAAGAGGCCGTGACCGAAGCGTTTCGGATCATTCTTCAGTCGGACGCCGTGCAAGGCATCTTCGTCAACATCTTCGGGGGCATCATGCGCTGCGACACCATCGCCAATGGCGTGGTGGCGGCCACAAAGGAACTCGGCCTCAAAGTTCCGTTGGTGGTTCGGCTCGAGGGCACCAAGGTCGACGAAGGCCGAACGATCCTCGATGAGTCGGGGTTGGCCATCACGTCCGCGGCCACGATGGCCCAGGGCGCTCAGAAAATTGTCGAATTGGCCAAGGGATAACGGCGATGTCGATTCTCGTAGATAAGAACACCAAGCTCGTCGTTCAGGGCATGACCGGTAGTGTCGGCCAATTCCACACCGAACAGATGCTCGCCTACGGCACCAAGGTCGTCGCCGGATGCACGCCCGGCCGGGGCGGCCAGTCCCTCATGGACGTGCTGGTCTTCGACACCATGCGCGACGTCGTGAAGCAAACCGGTGCCAACGCTTCCTGTGTATTCGTGCCGCCTCCGTTCGCGGCGGACGCGATTCTCGAAGCGGTCGATGCAGAGGTTCCGCTGGTCGTTTGCATCACCGAGGGCATTCCGGTGATGGACATGATCAAAGTTCGACGCGTTCTAGATTCACAGGATAAGACCCGTCTTATCGGGCCAAACTGCCCCGGAGTCATCACTCCTGATCTATGCAAAATCGGGATCATGCCAGGTCACGTCCACAAGGCTGGTCGCATCGGCGTCGTGTCGAAGAGCGGCACGCTGACCTACGAAGCGGTCGGGCAGCTCACGGCGCTCGGCATCGGTCAGAGCACCGCAGTCGGCATCGGCGGCGACCCGATCAACGGGACTGACTTCATCGATGTGCTGAGGCTCTTCAATGACGACCCGGACACGGACGGGGTCATTCTCATCGGCGAAATTGGCGGGAACGCCGAGGAGCAGGCCGCTGCCTGGATCAAAGACAACTTCAAGAAGCCGGTCGCCGGCTTCATCGCCGGGCGCACGGCTCCTCCCGGCAAGCGGATGGGTCATGCGGGCGCCATCATCAGCGGCGGCAAGGGCACCGCAGATGCCAAGATTGAGGCGCTCGAGGACGCCGGCGTGAAGGTCGCTCCGACGCCGTCCGATATGGGCACCACACTTCAGAGCCTTCTCTAATAGCGACGACTGAGCAGGAGAAAACGATGTCGAAGAAACCCATGCGTGTCGCGGTCACCGGTGCCGCAGGCCAGATTGGCTACAGCCTTCTCTTTCGAATCGCTGCGGGCGAGATGCTCGGCAGCGACCAGCCAGTGATTCTTCAGCTCGTCGACATTCCGCCGGCCATGAAGGCCGTGGGCGGAGTCATGATGGAGCTCGAAGACTGCGCGTTTCCGATGCTTGCGGGAATGGAAGCAAGCGACGACCCAGCGACGGGCTTCAAGGACACCGATGTGGCGTTGCTCGTCGGCGCGCGCCCTCGCGGCAAGGGCATGCTCCGAAAGGACTTGCTCGAGGCGAACGGCGCGATCTTCACAGGGCAGGGCAAGGCGCTCTCCGACGCCGCCAGCCGTGAGGTCAAGGTGCTCGTCGTGGGCAACCCGGCCAACACCAACGCCTACATCGCAATGAAGAATGCTCCGGACCTCGATTCGTCC
Source organism: uncultured Sandaracinaceae bacterium (assembly GCA_964476875.1). GTDB lineage: Bacteria > Myxococcota_A > Polyangia > Polyangiales > Houyiibacteriaceae > SG8-38. The sequence continues at coordinate 4,750 of CAYZDM010000277.1, forward strand.
TGCTTCACCGCGATGGTGCGCCTCGACCAGAATCGCGCGATGTCCCAGGTGGCAACGAAGACCCGGCGCGCGGTCAGTGACGTCAAGAAGGTCACCATCTGGGGCAATCATTCGGCAACACAGTATCCGGACCTCTTCAATGCCCAAATCGACGGCAAGAGCG
>CAYZDM010000278.1:0-4905 GCA_964476875.1 uncultured Sandaracinaceae bacterium
GCGCTCTTTGCGTACGCCATGAGCGGGGACAATGACGCCTGCTGCTGGGGCGCGTCAACCGCTTGTGCTAGAGGCGGCGGGTGAGTGAACAAGGTCAGTCGCTAACCCGCCTCGTCGAGTTGATGCAAACGCTGCTGGCTCCCGATGGCTGCCCCTGGGATCGTGAGCAGACGCTCGAGACCCTACGACAGTATGTCATCGAGGAGGCCCATGAGGTCGTCGATGCGATCGATAACGGGACGCCCGAGATGCTCCGAGAGGAGCTTGGCGACCTACTGTTGCAGGTAGTCTTTCAGGCCGCACTCACCGACCGAAAGGGGTGGTTCGACATCGACGGCGTAGTCGATGCGATTTGCGAGAAGCTGATTCGCCGGCATCCGTGGGTGTTCGGTGACGAGAAAGTGGACGACGCGAGTGGCGCCATCAACAGATGGGAAGCGATCAAAGCGAAAGAGAAGAAGGAGCGAGGCGCGTTGAGCGGAGTCCCGGTGGCCTTGCCGAGCCTTCTGCGCGCGGTGCGCATCGGTGAGAAGGCTAGCGCGGTTGGCTACGACTGGCCGGACGCGGGCGGCCCGCGCGACAAGGTGAACGAAGAGCTGAGAGAACTCGACGAGGCCGCTGCCGACGGAGACCAGGCCGCGCTCGAACACGAACTGGGCGACCTTCTGTTTGCGCTCGCGACCTATGGACGCAAGCAAGGCGTCGACCCTGAAGCGGCACTTCGCGGCTCACTCAACCGATTCTCCTCGCGATTTCGACATTGCGAGCTTGCGGCGCAGGCGGATGGCAAGGGGCTCCGAGACTACGACGAGCCAGAACTCGACGCGATGTGGGAGCGTGCCAAGGCCGCCGAACGCGCCAAAGCCGAGTAGGCCCCGGTTAGAGGCGCTCTTCGGGAAACGGCATCACTGCTTGGATCGAGTCGGCTCCGACGAGCAACATCATCAGGCGGTCGACTCCGAGCGCGTTACCACCGCTTTCCGGCATGCCGCGCTCCAGGTCAGTGAGAAAGCGCTCGTCGATCGGATACACCGGAGCCCCGGCTGCTTTGCGATTGGCCTGATCTTGCGCAAACCGACGCCGTTGTTCCGCTGCATCCGTAAGTTCACCGAAGCCGTTGCAAAGCTCGACCCCACGGAAGAAGGCCTCGAAGCGATCTGCCATGCCGTTCGGCTTGAGCAGGGCTAGCGACGCCATGGACGCCGGCCAGTCGGTGACGACAATCGGCCGTTCATTGCCGAGCCTCGGCTGAACTTGTTCGGCCCAAACCCGAAAGAACTGTTCCTCGTCTTGAACCAACGGCTCGAGGGCCCGGTTCGCATGGAATTGCAGCGCCTCTTCGACTGTGATTCGCTGCCATGGTGGCTGTAGTTCCGGGGCCGGCTGATCCAGCGCATCGGCCACAAACGCCACGAGTTGTTCGGTGTCTCGAATCACATCGTCGGACGTGGCGTTGGCGCGGTACCACTCGAGCATCGTGAACTCGCGCTCATGATGGCGACCATGCTCCTCGCCGCGGTAGCTGCGACACAGCTGAAAGATCCGCTCGGCGCCCGCGCAGAGCAGACGCTTCATTTGATACTCGGGGCTCGTCGCAAGCCAGCCAGCGGCTTCTCCGTTTGGGCTCCGCACCTCGAACGCCTCGAGATGGACGTCGAGGCCAGGGGAGGGCACGAGCGCTGGAGTGTCTACCTCGACGAAATCGAGACCCTCGAAGAAACGCCGAATGGATCGGTGCAACGTGGCGCGAAGCGCCAGGACCTGAAGGACGGCAGGATCGGTGGGTGCCGCCATTCGACCACTCAGCCTTTGACGCGCTCCACGTAGTCGCCGGTGCGAGTGTCGACCTTCAGCTTGTCCCCCGCGTTCACGAAGAGGGGCACGTTGACCTGAAGACCAGTCTCGCAGGTCGCGGGCTTCGTAGTGTTGCCGCTCGAGTCGCCTTTGAATCCCGGCTCGGTTTCAGTGACTTCGAGTTCGACGAAGGTCGGGGGGGTGACGCCGATCGGACGGCCCTCGAAGAGCATGATGTCCACTTCGGTCCCGTCGAGAAGATAGTAGACGTTCTCTCCGAGCTGTTCGTTGGACAGTGAGATCTGCTCGTAGCTCTGTGTATCCATGAACACGCGCGTGTCGCCCTCGGGGTAGAGGTACTGCATCGTGCGCTCTTCCGTGTCGGCCTTGTCGAGCTTCTCACCACTCTTGAACGTTCGGTCGATGACCGCGCCGGTCATCATGTTCTTGATGCGCGTACGGACGAAGGCCTGCCCTTTGCCAGGCTTCACGAACTGATGGTCGACGACGGCGAAGGGCACGCGATCAAGGAGCATCTTGAAACCTTTTTTGATGTCTGAGGTGTCTGCCATTGGTTCAGTTCTCTCGAATCTTCTGTGACGCCATGAGGAGGTCGCTTGGTTGATTGGGAGTCTCGCGGCTCTCTGCGGTGATCTGAACCTCAAACTCCCGGAGCGAGGTAGGTATGGAAGTCCGTCCGACCATGGTCTCGGGATCGTAGTCGAGCGTCCCTTGATGTATCGGATATGCGCCGACAGGGGTGAACCAAACCACGAAGTGCGTGAGGCCGAGCTCGATCCGTTCCGGTGAAACCAGGTGGTCGAGCAGCACAGTGACTAGGATCTGGCCGTCGTCGATCTTCTCGACGTCGATCTCGCCATGGGCGGCTGGCACGTAGGCGCTCCCCACCAGGGCGTAGTCGGCCTGTGGGTTGCAACTTGCGATCATCGAAATCGCGATGAGACTGATAAGGCGAAGCCCCAAGGAATCCTCCACGGCTCGGCTTGTAGGCGGCCCGTCTGGCCCCGTCAAGCGGCTGCCCTTGCCACGCGCACGGGTCGGTTGTACTTCAGGTTTCATGCGAGATGTCGATGACGAAGTGCGCCAGATCAAGAAGGAAATCGTCGAGAGCCGCGGGTTGATCATTAAGACCAACAACCTGGTCAGTGCTCTCGGGGCCGACATCAAGTCGATCGCCAAGCGTCAAGCAGGGTACGAGCGAAGACTCAACTGGAACAGCGGCATCGCCATCGTGGTGATCGGCATCATTTCGTTCGCTGGGCTGAAGCTCTACTTTGACGCTCAGACCGGGGGGATGCGGTCCGAGATGACCGCTGCCGAGACTGCGGTGGAGGAGCTGCGAGGCGACCTCGGTGACGAGGTCCGTCGCGCATCGGATAGAGCGACGGCTGCGACCAAAGCCGGGAGATACTACGATCTGATTCGCGCCCGGAAGCGCGTTGAGGTCGTCCGCGAGTACCCGGCGATGGCGAAAGCGGCCCTGTCGCCGGCGGAGGCCGCCATGTTCCGTGATGTCGAGCAGCAGTTTCGGCAGGATCTTTCGCTCGAGGCGTATCAAAAGGGCCTCTCGTCGTATGAGGCCAAGAAGTACACCGATGCGATCAAGCGCTTCGAAGAGGCGATCGAGTTACACCCGAACGGCTCGCAGATCCCGGCCGTCCAACACAGCCTCGCGCTGGCGCTGCGCAAGGAGAAACGATCCGCGGAGGCCCTCGTGTTTGCTCAACGGGTCGCCGACCAAACCGCCGACAACGCTTTGCAGCCCGACGGATGGTGGTTGGTTGCACTGTGCGCGCGCGATATCGACGATTTGGACACGGCCCGCGATGCGCTGAAGATCTTGATCAAGAAGTGGCCACGGTCGGCATTGTCACGCGACGCGCGACCGCTTCTCCGCGAAGTCACGCGCGAAGCCTACCTAGGCCGCAGCGCGACGCCTGCCGCGCCCGCGATCGCTCCTGAGTGATTCACGGCGAAAGAATTGCGCATCGACTCCGACGGTAACGTGTGCCAGATTCCCTAGCGATGGCCCGACCGCGTGTTGCATTCGTAGGTTCCGGTGGTGCCGCGAAGGGCGTGGCGCACGTCGGCGTTCTACGAGCGATGCAGGAGCTCGGCATCGAGGCTGACGTTTGTGTCGGCGCCTCGGCTGGCGCAATTGCCGGGGCTTTCTACTCTCAGGGCTACACGCCGTCCCAGATGATCGACTGGTTTCGACCGTTTTGGCAACGTGGTCTCGAGGACCCACCACTAAAAGCCCGCTATTTTCTGGGCCTTCCGAACCAGGAGCAGTGGCGAAGCCGGGGCTACCTGATGAGTGGGCTCCTTTCGATCGATCGTTTCGAGCGCTTCGTCGCCGAGCAGCTGCCCACCGATGACTTTCGGAATCTCGACAAGCACCTGCTCGTCACGGCCGCAGACATCGACGGTCGGGGCCGCGTCGTCTTCGGGCGGGGGTATCGCGACGAGGTCCCCATTAGCAAGGCGCTGGCTGCATCCACGTGCGTGCCTGGGCTTTTCCGACCACACCGCATCGGCGATCGCTTCTATGTGGACGGTGAGATTGTCCGCACCTTGAGCATCGACTTGGCGGTCGAGGCCGGCGCAGACGTCGTCATCGTGTCGAACGTTTACCGTCCCCACGTCGGCCGCGCGGGCAGCCCCTCGCTCGTTCACAAGGGCGGCCTAGCCGTGGCCCGCCAATCGTTGAACCTCATCCTCAACGAAAAAGAAAAGCGCGGCATCGATCTGATCCACAAGATGTACCCGCAGATTCAAGTGTTGGTGGTCTCGCCAGATCTCGGCCGACTCCCATTCGTCTCGCGCCTACACGCCAGGACCATGCTTCGCCGAGGCTACCGAGACGCCCTACGAATCCTAGCCAAAGCCAAACGCCGTGGCGTCTTCGAAGTAGCCCCCAACGTCCACACAATCGGCAAAGCCTAAAAGGGGACAGTCCTCTTTTTCGAGGGGTTTATTCGCGCCCTCCACAAACCCAAGGTCCCACCTACGCCGTCGAGCAGAATCTGGGACTGGGTGCGTGGGTTGGTTTAGTTACATCCGACCCGCCCACCCCCACCCGTAATCCTC
>CAYZDM010000279.1:0-4896 GCA_964476875.1 uncultured Sandaracinaceae bacterium
GGAGCCAGCCAGCAAGACCGCCGAGTGGGACGCGCCCGACCGAGCCCTCACGACCGCTGATGTTGGCGATGAAGCCGGGCGCCTCGGTCGCGCCGTAGAACTCCCGAATGTTCTCGATGCCAAACCGCGCCTGGAACCTCGGCCAGATGTCCGGACGAAGACCGTTGCCGACCGCGACGCGGACCGGGTTGGGGAGCTCCTTGGGATGGGGTGGAGAGTTGACCAGATACCGGCAGAGCTCGCCGATGTAGAGGATCGCGGTGGCCTTGTATCGATGAACGTCGTCCCAGAACGCGCTGGCGCTGAAGGACTTCCGCATCGCCATGGGAATGCGCGCGAGCATTGCCGCTGACACGCCGAGAAGAAGACCATTGGCGTGGTAGAGGGGGAGCACGCAGTAAAGCTTGTCTCCCGGTCGGAAGTCGTACATCAGTGGTCCGAAACCGGCGCCGGCGAGAATTGCGCGGGCGTGCGAGACACGGCAGGGCTTGGGGAGGCCCGTCGTCCCCGATGTGTAGATGTAGATGAAGTCGTCCTCGGCCTTGACCGGCGCGAGCGGATAGGCTGTGGCCGGGGTGTTCGCGAGAAGGCCGGCGTAGGGGTTGTCGTCGAATACCAGTACGCGATCGAGCGATTGGCAGACCTCCGCGCACTCGCGCAACCCAGCTTCCAATGTGTGGCTTACGAGAACCACCTTCGCTTTGGAGACCTCGATTGCATGGGCAAGAGGGCGAGCGCGAAGATTCGTGTTGATCAATGCGGCGGTAGCGCCGACACGAGAGATGCCGAGCACCGACGCGATATAGAAAGGTGAGTTCTCTGCGAACAGGGCGACGATGTCTCCTTGCTTGACGCCGGATGCTGCGAGCACGTGGGCCACCCGCGAAGTTGCGTTCGCGAGTTCTGACCAAGTCAGATGCTCGTTCTCCATTTCGTACGCGAGGTCGTGCGGCGCCTCCTGCGCGTTCTTCAATGCGACTTGAAGCAGACTGTCGATCCGCCTCAGTCGAGTGCGGAGCAGCCAGGGGAGCGTTCCACGTAGCGCTTTCGGACCGAAACGCAGCTCCGCCAAGACCGAGGACCGCCACGACGACGAAGCTAGGCGCTCGAACATGTCGGGAAGTGTACGCTCAACCAACGCAGATTCGAGCCATTTTTTTGGGGCGATATGATACAACCACCGCCCCGTGCCGACGTGGACTGACATCAAGGATCACGCGCGGTCCAGCTACAAGCTGGCCGAGGAGCACGACCGCAGCTTCAAGGTGGTATTCGAATACCCAGGCGGCCGTCTACAAGCCGTGATCGTCTCTTTCTATGAAGCGATGGGCCGTGGGTGGGTGGACCTATCGTCGGCTTGCTGTCGTGCGGAACGGATGGACGCACGTGCCGCGCTCCAACAGAGCTTCAACCTGGCCGTCGGCTCGCTGTGCCTGGACGGCGATGTGTACGTCGTCAGGCACACCGTCATGGTCGACCATTTGCAGCTCGCAGACATCGAGGTCCCGATGCACGCGGTCGCGCGCGCTGCAGATCAAATCGAACAGTCGCTTCCCGTGTATGAGCCGGTGTCCGACACCATGTCCGAGGTAGACCGCGAGTTGGCCGAATGAGGATCAGTAGCGGGTTCCGCCGAGGCGATCCTTGTCGCCTCGGTAGATGAACCCGACAAAGGGTTCGACCCACCATTGGGTCTGGTTAAAGAAGTCACCCTTGCCGCTCATCGAGTACTGAAATCCGAGATCGAGGTACATGGCGTTCTTCAGATGAATGCCGAGCCCCGCTTTGCCGGTGAACCCGGGGGCGAACTGCGCACGACCGTTGTCCCGGCAGTAGTACGAGACACAGTTCGAACCGAGCGCCTCAAAGCTCCAGAGGTTAGCGTCGAACGCTGCGGTCACGTACGGGAGCACAGCCTCGACCGTTGCAACCTGGAACCGCACGCCCGGCGAAAAATTCCATCGTATGAGTGGCTGGCGGCCCCTTGGCTGGACGACGTCCGGGATCTGGTTGGTGTCGACCCCCGTCCACTGCAGGCCGAGGCCAAAATCGAACACGACCCAACCGATGTCGAAGCCGCCCCACCCAGTGAAGCTCATCCCTGGCTTGACGATGTCGCGGTCGACGTCGAGAAAAATGGGCACGCCGAGGTTAGCGCCACCTTGGAAACGAAGTTCAACCCGGCGATCCTGCGCGGAAGCCGATGAGGCCAGCAAGCAGAGCGTGATGGTCAGAAGGGCGTTGGTGAGGCGCGTTTGCACGAGGCGGACCTTACGTCAGTGCGTCGGTCCGTGCCAGCACGAGTGGCGGTGTCAGGCGTGCGCTTCGATCCAGGTAGCGAAGTCTTTGTAGCCGACTGCCTCGTGCCGCTCTTCAAGCTTGGACGCGAGCGCCTTCATGGCTGCGGCGCTCATCGGCTTGCCGGCGGCCGCTTGTTCTGCGACTGCCGCAGCTTCCTTCGACTCACCCAGTTCGGTGTCCTCGGGCGCTTCGCCCACGCCCAAATACGCGGCCACCACCTTCGCGATGATCTCGATGGCGTTCGCGCGGCTGTCCCTGATGTTGCCCTTGCCCGTCAACACGTTCCCTAAGCCGAACACGCCCGGAAGCCCGTGGACCTCACCTGTGTCCCAACTGTCGTAGTGATAGAGTTCTCCTTTGGTGGGGATGCCCTCGATGGGTCTAGGGATGCTGCCGATCGAACTGATCACCATGGGCGCGCGCGCCTCGAACTCGGTGCCTTCGACTCCTCGCACCCGGCCGTCGACCACTTCGGTCTTCTGGAAACGGATTCCGACGAGATCGTCGCCTTCGACGATGGTCCCAACCGGCTTTGAGAGTTCCTCGAACTTAACGAAGTACTTACGGATGACACGGTCCATGATCTTCAAGCGCGCACCCTGGAGCTTTGCCAGTTGCTCAGGCGTGGGGTTATCAGCGCTCGCGAGGGGCATGTCCTCTTTGCGGCGGCGGTAGTAGAGCGTGCACCCCTGCACCGCGAGGTCTTCCGCAGAAACGCCGAGAGCCTCCAGCGTTCGCGGGATCCCCTTGATCTCCATGTCGACGATGTCGACCTCGAGACCCCGCGCTCTCAGTGCGCGCGCGTACAACTCGAGGTTGATGATCTTAACCACGTCGATCGAGGCGAGTCCTCCGCCCACCACGATCGTGCCGTCCGGAACGTCGAACACGGGCCCATCATAGCCCTCGTCTTCGTAGTGGTTGAACCAGTAGACGAACTCATTCTGGTAGACGAGGCCACGCCCCTCATACTTGTCGGCGCCTTCGATTGGCAGCCCGCGGTCGTGCCATGCGCCGTTCGCGAGGACGATCGCACTGAGCCCGAAGTCGCCGTAGAGTTCTGCCCACGAGAGGTCGTTGCCGATCCTAGTCTTGGGCACGAAGATCACCTGGTCACTGCCGAGGTTCTCGTTGATCTTTCGGTACTCTTTAGCGCGCAGTTTCTCGTGCCAGCGAGGCAAACCGTCTTCGATCTTTCCGTACGGACGCGCGCCTTGTTCGAACACCACCGGGATGGCCCCGCGCGCCGCGCACGCCGCTGCTGCCTCTGACCCTGCGACGGCTCCCCCGATGATCGCCACTACTGGCCTCGGCTCCGTCGCGCCTCTCAAAGCTTGGAGCGCGTCCACGGCGACGGTCTAACCCGAATTAGCGCAGGGAACAACCGCGGCGCTAGATGAAGCGTGACGTTCCGCGGACGCCGGTGCTCTGCAAGTCATCGCTGAACTGATACTCGGGATCGAGCAGCTCGTTGATACGGTCCATGACGATATCTACCGCGCCTTGAAACTTGTCGCGATGCTTGTGCTCGGCTTCCGCTGAGAAGGGTTCGTAGTCTTCGTCGATGTGGAACTCGGAAAGAGCCTCGTAGGTAATCGGATCACCGACGCGGTAGACGATCGTCCCGGACTTCCCGATTGGCAGCGAGCCGGTGTACACGTGGTCGCATCCGTTGCACCCGATTGGGACGATGGTTTTCTTGTAGCGAAGCGCGACCTCCATCATGCCGATTCGGCCGCGCGGAAGTCGGATCGAACGCGTCCCCTGAGGAAACACCAGCAAGTCGAGTCCCAGATCGAAGGAGCGCTCGTTGAGGCGAACGAACTGGGCCATCATTGCGGTGAACACGCGGTTAATGCCGGCGGCATAAGACGACTCGGCAGGGTCGAATGGAACGCCGAGGATGTCGCGCTTGGTCTCGAGCAGTTCTCGCGGAATGCAGGAGAGGTCGACTGTGCTCGCGTCGCCGTCGGGGGCCGCCTCTTGGTTCACGAGCGCGCGCAGTGTGTCGTACTCGGCTTGGGCGGGCCGCCTTCCCATCGTCAGAGTGAAGTCCTTGGTGATGATGTAGCCGCGTGAGACCGTCGGAAGGTTGCTGGTGAGCTCCATGAAGGTTCCGACTAGCGGGCTCTCGTAGTATTTCCCCTTCACCCAGACAGTGATGAAGCGCTGCTTCAGTTTCCACATCCTGTACATGAACGGGAAGTAGTTGAAGCGGTCCGTGTGATTCATCGCGTAGATGACCGGCTCGTTCGGTATCTTTTCGATCCCTTCGATTTGAATGTCGACGCCGGGGAGGAAGCCGTAGTTCGGTGCAAGCACGGTGTGACCGAAGAACACCTGTCCGATCGGCCGCTTCATGAGTCGGATGCGCTTGAGTCGTGGGAGATCGAGCATCGAACGGCTAGGGTGTGCTCAAATATTGTCGGATTGTCAATCGAGAAGCCGCAGCCTCTGCGCGACTCGGATGGCGAGCGCCATGATCGTGATCTGCGGGTTCACGCCTCCAGCGGTCGGGAAGAGGCTGGCATCGGCCACGTAGCAACCAGGCAGGTCCTAAAGCTCTCCGCTGAGGTTCACGACCGAATCATCTGG
>CAYZDM010000280.1:0-4883 GCA_964476875.1 uncultured Sandaracinaceae bacterium
ACGGTCCACGAGGTGATTCGCGACTACGCCAAGGAGCACGATGTCGACCTCGTCGTCGTCGGCACCCACGGCCGCACCGGTGTGTCGAAACTCATGTACGGGAGCGTGACCGAACGCGTCATCAAGACGGTTCATACGCCGATCATCGTCGTCCCACCTGAAGGCGGGGTAACGCCGAACTCGATCGTCATCTCGTTCGACTTCTCGGCTCCGGCCAAACGCGCGGCCGAGGTCGCCCGCGCCATCCACGGCCTGTTCCACGGGCCCTTGCACCTCGTGCACAGCTACTTGGATGTCTGGGGCGAGTACACGGACCGCGGCGCGGTCGTGGGCGAGGCGGCAGAGAAGCGAAGGGCAGCGCTGCATCTGGGTCTCGACGAGATGCTAAAGGCCGAGGCTGCGGAGCTGTTCTCGATCGACGCGCAGGCCATTCAAACCCATTTGGTCACCGGAGACCCCGCGGAGGCCATCATCGGAGTCGCCGAGGACGTCGGTGCGACGCTGATTTGTGCCGGAACCACTGGCAAGAGCGGCCTCGAGCGCCTCCTCATCGGAAGCGTCGCCAGGCGCCTTCTTCACGACAGCAAGGTACCCCTGCTCCTCACCCACGCCGACGGCTGAAAGCACATTGACTTGAATGAGCGTTCGGACAGCGCATAAAGGAAGCGTCATGGTCGCGCGACTCATTGTGCTGGGGCTGGCAATCGTGCTCGGTGGTGGCTGCGAGTGTGGGCAGAATCGCGGTTCTCAGGATGCCGCCACGCCCGAAGGATTCGAAGCGGTCATGAAGGAGCACGCGGCTCTCTCGATCGTCGCACGGAACGCGCTGATTCGGGGTGACCTTCCCGTCGCCCAACAGGCGATGCGAAAACTCGCCTTCTTCATGGAACACGTCCCGTTTCCCGAGCAGGGTAAGGAGTACGCGCGGATCACTCGCGAGCTCGCCGAACAGGTGCGAGAGGCCGGCGATCTCGAGGACGCATGCATGTCGTTCGCCCGGCTCTCGTACGCGTGTGGGCAGTGTCACCATGCCCTGGACCGGGGGCCACCCATCAAGCTCGACCCGACGCCCGAGGGCGAGGATTTGAAGATGCACATGCGCCGGCACTATTGGGCCGTCGAACGAATGTGGGAGGCGCTACTGAGCGATTCTCCAACCACTTTTCAGGCGGCCGCCGGGATGCTGGCCGAGGCGCCACTGCACGGACCGAACACGCCCGACAGCGAAAGCCACGCGGGCACCACTCGCCTTGCCTACGAGGTTCACGACCTGGCATTCGCCGCTGCGGTCGAAGGCAAGGCCCACGAGGACGAGTATGTCCCCAGGGCGGGCGAGGCCGTCGAGGGAAAACCAACGACGCGAGGGCAGGCCGAGATCTTCGGGCGTCTGCTGTCGGCATGCAACCAATGCCACACCCTGGTCGACGCGAAGCCGCCGCTCACGCCCAAAGAGCGCAAAAGGGAGACGCAGTGACGGCTAGGTTGCGAGTTCTTCTGCTCTGCGCTTGTTCGAGCGCGCTGCTCAGCGCCTGCGCGAGCGGCCGGGTGCACGGCGGGCAAGGCACCGAAATGATGCAGGAGGAGGCGTACGAGCCGAGCACCAAGGCGACTCCCCCAGAAGGCAACATCGATAGGACATCGGGCCCGATCACTTCACCCACGCCGCCTCCAGTTCTCGAGGTGGACCTAGAACGACGCCGCAAGCCGTACGAAACCGCGCCCGATCCCGAGCCAGAACCTCAAACCAAACCCCAAACGGGGAACAACCCGGAATAGTCGCCAAGCTCGATGTCTAAACTCTGCTCCGCTGATGAAGCGGTCAACCACGTCAACTCCAATCAGCGCGTCTTCGTTCACGGCGGCGCGGCAACTCCCATCGCGCTGGTGGAAGCCCTCGTCGAGGGCGCGCACCGACTTCGCGACGTCGAGCTCATCCATCTGCATACCTCAGGCGAAGCGAGGTACGCTCGACCGGAATTCGCGCGCTCGTTTCGCGTGGCGAATCTGTTCGTCGGACACAACATGCGCAACCAGGTGGACGGCGACCGTATCGACTACCTACCCTGCTTTCTGTCCGAGATTCCGCAGCTGTTCCGATCTGGACGTCGGCCACTCGACATCGCGCTCGTTCAAGTCTCGCCCCCGGACAAGCGTGGCTACTGCAGCCTCGGCGTATCGGTGGACGTGGCCAGAGCCGCGGTCGACTCGGCCAGGGTCGTGATCGCGCAGGTCAATCGTCACATGCCACGGGTCCACGGCGACGGTTTCGTCCACATCGACCAGCTCGATTGGTTGGTCGAGCACGACGAACCGCTTCCCGAAGTCCCCACCGCGCCTCCAAGCGAGGAGGAGCAAGCCATTGGACACCATGCTGCGGGGCTGATCGAGGATGGAGCAACCCTTCAAATGGGGATTGGAGCGGTCCCCGACGCGGTCCTGGCCGCACTCAAGGGGCATCGTCACCTGGGCGTGCACACCGAAATGTGGTCAGACGGCCTGCTTCCCTTGCTCGAATGTGGCGCCGTCGACAACAGTCGCAAAGTCGTTCACCCGGGGCGAACCGTTTCCGGCTTCGTCATAGGAACCCAACGCGTGTACGACTATGTCGACGACAACCCTACCGTTGCTCAATACGACATCGGCTACGTGAACCGTGTGTCGGTGATCAATCGCAACCCCAAAGTCACCGCCATCAACTCGGCGATCGAGATCGACTTGACCGGGCAGGTTTGTGCAGATTCCATCGGGCACCGAGTGATCTCGGGGGTGGGCGGCCAAATGGACTTCATTCGCGGCGCAATGACCTCGGAGGGAGGTAAGCCGATCATCGCCCTGACCAGCCGTACCACCAAAGGGGTACCCCGAATCGTGCCAACGTTGCGCCCTGGTGCAGGCGTCGTGACGACACGCGCCCACGTTCGTTTCATCATTACAGAGAATGGCGCAGTCGACCTCTACGGGAAAACACTCAACGAGCGCGCCCAGTTGCTCATCTCGGTGGCGCACCCGGGCGACCAGGAAGCTTTGGACCGCGCTTGGTGCGAGGCTCGCAACTGACGGACGCTGCGCAGGGGTTGCGCAACGAGCAACCCTCTCCCGCACATGTTGCGCGTTCGGACCACTAGATTGTTGAAGACTTGTGACGGAACCGGGCGTCGCCGGGGGCTAAGCTTTGGCACGCCTCCTGCTTAGTGAGGTGCTTTCGACTTGGCGCCGATCTGGGCCTAAGGGGAGTTCACTGTGATTTTGCCAAGCTGGTTCCCGTCTAGCTCCGACAGTGCGTCAGGGCTTCGTCTGCTCACGAGATCTCCTGAGAATGACCAGGGTGCGCCGTCGACCATCACCCCGGACGCCGAGTGGCTGACCACGAACTCGGGCGGCTCGTTCGCGATGGGAACCATCGATCGTTGCCCTCGTCGCAAGTATCACACGCTTCTGACCGTGAGGGAGCCAGGGGTGGGCGAGCCACTCAACATGGTCGCAGAGGTCGAGGAGTGGTTCCGCGTGGGCGACGAAGCCATTGCCCTCCATAGCTACAACTGGGGAAACGCGATCGAGCCGAAGGGCGTCGACTATCTGACCGGGTTCGACCCGCTGCCGCGATGGACGTACCAGTTTGCGGGGCTCACCGTCTCTCGCGAGCTCTGGCTCGAGGACGATGCCGACGCGGTTTGGATCCGATACTCGATCGAAGGGGTGTCGAAGCCCATCGAGTTGAGGCTTCGTCCGTTGATCCGGTGCCGTCCGATCCACGACCTGGCCGTTGCCAACCCGTTCATGAACGGTGAGCTGGACATCGAGGATCGGCAGTCCGTTCGCGTCACTATGCACCCGTACAAGGGCGTCCCGGCATTGGTCACCAGCCTTCACGGTGCATCGGGCACCTTCCGAGCGGACGGACACTGGTACGAAGGTGTCCACTACGATTGGGAGCGTGAACGCGGCTACGACGACGCCGAGGACCTTTTCACCCCTGGGGAGTTTCGCCTCCGCATCGAGCACGACGGCGCCCTGTGTATCCGAATGGGAACTACGCCAGCCGAGAGCCATGATCCGCAGGTGCTGAGCTCGGTACTGAGCCCGCGCCGATCCTTCGTGCAGGAGTTGGAGGACGCGGCCGACGCGTACCTAGTGAATCTCGATGGAGGGCGCACCGGCGTGATCGCTGGCTACCCGTGGTTTGGTGAGTGGTCTCGTGACGCGTTGATCGCCCTGCCCGGACTTTGCCTAGCCCGGGGAGAGGTGGACAAGGCGCTCTCGGTCCTCGAATCTCTCGCTGCGCGCCTGGAGCACGGCCTGGTCCCCAACATTCCGCAAAGTGGCGACGTTCCGTCCAATGCAGAGGCGATCGACGCATCGCTCCTCTTTATTCGGGCCACCGCGCTCACCGCACAGCAGACGCGAAGCCGCCGCGTCACCGCCTTGCAAGAGGCCTGCCTCGACCTGATCGAGCGAATTGGCGCCGGCGCCGATCCCCGCGTGCGAGTCGACGCACAGGGCTTCTTGTTCGTGGAGCACGGACCTTGGGCTCTCACCTGGATGGACGCCCTCGTGAACGGTTCGGCCGTCACACCCCGCCAAGGCTATGCGGTCGACCTCAACGCCCTGTGGTTGTCGGGGCTCGGCGCCGCACTTCGTTGGGCAAAGAAGCTTCGCCCCGAGTTCGTGGAAACGTGGGGCGAAACGGCGAAGAAACTCTCCGAACATTTCGAGGAAAAATTCTGGCTTCAAGATCAGGGCTTCTTGACTGACACCCATGATGGAACGCACCCAGACGGCAAACTGCGACCCAATCAGCTTTGGGCTCTGGCGTTGCCCGGAATACCCATCGACGGTGCCCACAAGAAACAGGCCCTCGAAGCCGTGCGCGCCAAGCTCCTTAC
>CAYZDM010000281.1:0-4881 GCA_964476875.1 uncultured Sandaracinaceae bacterium
TGGAGATGGCGGAGATGGCGGCCGCGGCGGGGATGGCGGCATTGGTGGCATCGGACCGCGAGACGAGTGCAACAACGATGACGATGTAGCGGCCCTCGAGGCGCTACAACCGAGCAACGCGCGACAGATTGCCGCGACCTGCGGACTTGGATGCGTCAACCTGATAGGCATGGAGCCCTCATTTACGACCTGCGTCGACGAATGCGTGGAGCGGGCAGTGACGGACTTGTCGCCGGAATGTGCCAACTGCTACGGAAGACTCGCTTCGTGTAGCACTCTAAACTGCCTGAACCCGTGCGCTTTGAACAGTTGCACGATCTCTTGCCTGACTTGCACCGGCTACGAAGATTGCCTTGAAGCGCTCGACACCTGCGCGGGCCGACCATCGATCGACTGCCCCGGCGACACCTGAGCTAGCTGCCCTTTGACTGCCAACGGCTCTCCGTTAGCGTCAGCCCTTCGATCGACTTCCTCGGCCACATCTCTTCGTAGGTTCGCCGGTAGCCGGTCTTGCTGATCCGCCAGACGCCGTCATCGCCCTTGCGGTACTCGTCTTCGTAGAACGCCGCGCCGCGGATCGTCATGTCGAAGCTAGTGTCCACTACGTAGTCCTGAAGACACCAACGCCCCGTCGCATGATTCTCGTCGACGAGATCGATCTCCGGGTGACTCACTACATGACTGGAGTGGAAGCTGTCCGCACCCATTGCGCCCTGAAGGAACTTGAGAATCGCCTCGCGCCCGTCGAACGAGAACTTGCCGCTGCTGTAAGCCGCCTTTGCGTCCTCGGTGAAACACTCCTGCAACTCCCCCCACTCTTTGGTGTCGAGGCAGCGCTGGTACTTGTACTTGAGGCGCTTGATCGCCTCGAGGTCTTTCCAACTGATTTCCAAAATCACCTCCTTGAAGGCGTTGACTCAACCGCTGGCGAGCAACGATAGGAAGGGGAGCAGGAATCGAGCCTGGGCGCTTCTAAGCATCGGCCTCTCCTACCACAGATCGAGGGTGCGAGGCACGGCGCGATGGTACAGCTCCAAGTGGATTCACCCGGTCGGTCGAGTTGCTCCGATCGGACTTTATTCTTTCGCGCTTCCGTGGCATCACCGTGATCCCGGTTCGGAAAGGCCAATGATGGATAGATTCTCGCGAATTTGGAGCCGGCCAATTCTGGCAGTCGGTTTGGTCATTGTCGTCATCGGCGGCTGCAACAAAGCCAAGACGATGAAGGGGGCCGAGATCGGTGGGGCTGGCAATGGCTGTTACCAGTATCGCACCAAAGATGGAGACTTCGAGCACGTTAGCCAACAGGCGAAGGTGACCACCAGGTGGTACGAGGAATGGACATCCCTACACGGCCAAACGCTGCCGGATCCGCTATCGCCCCCGGTCCATTGGATGCATCCAAGTCTCTCGAGCCGCTACGCGGCCACGATGCACGAGAATAGCTTTGCGACCGATGTGAGCTCTGAGCCGGGTCCCTTGCCGAACGAGGCCAAAGTCGAGTACTTCCACGTTCTCGAGAAGGGAACGAAGCTCTCGGGGATGTCGCCGTTCTACACGTTTCTCGATGACGACACCGTGGTGACGATTTCGTTCGGCCGAGACGCTGCGATGCTTCTCATTATCGACATTTCGGGCGAAGCGCGCGTGCTCGATTACGTCGCGCTTCCAGGGCGCGGGAGCAAAGCGCTCGAACTCGCCAAGAAGTCCGCGCGCATGGCGATGTTCCGGGACACCTCCGGCGGCGCCTATTCGTACTTGGACGACAAGGGTCGCGTCTTTGTACCTGGTGCCGACAACACCGTCATTCGGATCCAGATTCGAGACCACCGAATCGTGCGGGACGAAATGGTCCTGCTGGACCTAAACCGAGAGATCGAAAAAGCCAGCTGGATCGGCGACGCGATGGATCATCCGGAGAATCACCTCACCGCTCTCATGCCAGACGCCGACGGCCGCGTATGGTTCACGTCGAAGTTTGGGGTGGTGGGCATGATCCTAGTCGACGCTCGCCCGGGGGTGTGTCCGCGTGTCTACACCACGTCGATCGCCCACTACGCGCTGAGCGACAAGATCCATCACTACTACGGGGACCACGCGCCCGCCGGATCGGACGACTACATCGCGAGGGTGAAGCAGGCCGAAAGCGATGGGACTTTGGTCGACAAGACTACTCAGTTCCGGAGGGAAGCAGAGGGGCTGTTCGACATAATGCACGACGAGCCGTTCGAGCAGATTCAGAACTCCTTCTCGGTCGGTTCGGATGGCGTCTACATGGTCACGAACGTGGGGCTGTACAAACTGCGGTTCAACGAGGAGACCCAGCACATCGAGCTAGACCCGAAGTGGGCAGCGAACTACGAAAAAGACGATCTGTTCTACGACAACGACCGCAAGGTGAAACCAGGGCACCTCAACGCCGGAAGCGGCACAACACCCACCTTGATCGACAATCGATTCGTGGCGATCGTCGACAACGCGCCGGGGCGCGTGAACCTCAACGTGTTCCGACAGGAAGATGGCACCCTAGTGAGCAAGTTGCCGCTGTTCGAACCGGAGGCGGGCGCGGTTGAGAACTCCGTCGTCGCATACGGCGACCATTTGATCGTCGGCAACACCTACGGCTACGTCGACCCTTTCATCGAGAATCCCACAGCGGGTGGCATCGCGCGCTTCGACTACGACGAAGCTAGGGACGAGTATGTGGCCCGCAAGGATTGGCCTGCGGCGGGCCATTTCGACGGCAAGACGGCGACACCAAAGCTCTCGACCGCGAACGGACTGTTCTACGTGTACCATCGTGACATGGTCGGGGACGCGCACCACGATTGGCAGCTCACCGCGCTCGACTTCCGCACGGGTTGGCGCGTCTTCAGCATAAAGGGTGTCTTTGAGGGAGACGACTTTGGCGACAACGTCAGTGGCATCGTGAAGAAGAAGACCCTGGGCAAGGAAGACTACGGCAAGAAGGTCTTCAACAACATCTGGGGGACGTTCTCGTTCGGGCCTCGAAATAGCATCTTCATCGGGACCTATCGCGGGTATGTGCGGTTCTCGTCGGCTCCCGAGTTGCCGAGCGAAGAGGCACCGAAGCCTTGAGCGCCTTTCTCGGTTTCCTCGGGGCTCTGAGTGTCGCGATCTTCCTGTCGTGGCTCTCCTTTGCGCTCGGGCGGTGGCTCGGCACGAATGAAGCGCTTCGCGAGGATAGCGAACACGAGGCGCCGGTTGGGTCGGTGGTGGCCGCGACCCTCGGTTTGCTGGCGTTCACGCTAGCCATGGCCTTCAACATGGCGCACACCAAGCACAGTGGGCGTAAGGCCCTGGTACGGGAAGACGTGAAGTCGATTCAGATGGCCTACGACCGGGCGATGCTGTTGCCTACGGAAGCCACCGAAGCGGCACACGAGAGACTCGCCGAGTACGCCAGAATCCGAGCGTTCGATACGTTTGCCGAGCCTGATCTGCCGCTCGCCGAGATCATCCGTCGATCGGAGGAGCTGCAGCACGAGCTCTGGCTGCAAGCAGTCGCGCATCGTGAGCACACCAATGTTCGCTTCTACATGGACGCGTTGAGCCAATTGAAGAACGTGCATGCGGAGCGCGTGACGATGGGGGTGCATAATCACGTTCCACTCTTCGTCTGGTTCAGTCTTGCGTTCGTGACCGCCCTCGGCATGGTCACGATGGGGTATCAGGCTGCGCTTGCTGGTTCGCGACGAACTAGAGCGATGATCCCGCTGATCATCGCGTTTAGTGTGGTGTTCTGCCTCGCGCTCGACCTCGATCGTCCGCAGCAGGACATCCTACGGGTCGATCAGGGCCCTATGATGCGTCTGGCGGAGACACTGCACGTGCCGTAGCGGGTCAGCCTACGACTTCCGTGAATGCGGGGTCGGTGGCGAAGCGGGCGGTGTGGTGCTCCTGGTCCCCGAAGAGCGCATTCAACGCGTACATTCGCTTGAAGTAGAGCCCGATGTCGTGTTCGTCGGTGACGCCAATGCCGCCGTGCAACTGCAACGACTGCTGCGCTACCCAAATGCCGCCGGTGGCCAACTGGTACTTCGCGGCCGATATGTCGGCGCGCCGTGCTTGGGCGTCGTTTTCGTCCGCCCGAACCATCGATGCCATCGAAATCGAGCGCAGGAGCTCGGTCTCCGCGTACATGTCGACAGCGCGGTGTTGCAGTGCTTGAAAAGAGCCGATCTTGACGCCGAACTGCTCGCGCGTGCCCAAGTAGTCCAAAGTCATGCGGAGCATCGTCGTCGCGATCCCGACGCCCTCTGCTACCGCAGCGGCTGCGGCATAGTCCATCGTCCGATCGAGCACCGCCGCGCCTTCGCCTTCTTCGCCCAGCCGAGCATTCTCATCGACCACGACATCGTCGAATCGGATGAAAGCCGCCTTGTGGCCGTCGATCGTCTTGGCGACCGTGATGGCGACGCCATCGGCGTCTCGGGGCACGACGAAGAGCGATACCCCGCCCGGCGCCTTCGCCGACACGATTAAGTGTTCGGCATGATGCCCGTTTAGAACCCAGACCTTCTCGCCGGAAAGCTTGTAGCTAGCACCATCGGGGGTCGCCGTAGTCTCGACGGCGGCCACGTCGTAGCGGCTTTGCGCTTCGCCCCAAGCAAGGGCCAACGTGGATTCGCCTTCGATCATCGGCGTCAGATAGGTCTCGTGCTGCACGGCATTGCCGGCGCGAGCCAGTGTCATGCCGCCGAGGATGACCGATGCGAGGTAGGGCTCCGGAACGAGCGTGGTCGCGAGATTCTCGAGGATGATAGCGCAGTCGATGAAGCTACCGCCCAATCCACCGGCTGACTCGGCGAACGGCACAGCCATCCAGCCGAGCTCGCCCATCTTGCGCCAGGCACCGGG
>CAYZDM010000282.1:0-4870 GCA_964476875.1 uncultured Sandaracinaceae bacterium
GAGGATGTCGGCGGCTTCGTAGATGGTGCGTTCGAGGTGGGTAAGGTCAAAAGGCTTTTCAATTCGGAGATTTGGGACACTTTGCAGGAAGTCTCGGGCGCGCTGGGTGAACGCCCCTCCTGTCATGAAGACGATGCGCTCGTTGACCGGCGTCTCTCGTTGAAGGGCCGCTCGGTAGACATCCATGCCGGTCATCTCGGGCATGATCAGGTCGCATAGGATTACGTCGTATGCGTTCTCCGCCATCAGCCCCACCGCTTCGCGACCGTCGTGGGCAGTCGTCACATCGTGGTCGACGAGGGCCTTTTGAATGAGCCGCGCTATCACCGGTTCGTCGTCCACCACGAGAACCGACAGCTTTCCGCGCGCCGCCCTTCGGATAGCGCTCATCGATGGAGGCGGCACGGTCAAAGGCCGCTGCGCTCGTGCCGCCCGCGGCAACACCACGCGAGCCACTGTTCCCTGTCCGGGGTGACTCTGGATCTCGATCGTGCCTTCCAGCGAGTGCACGATCCGCCGAGAAATCGAAAGGCCGAGGCCGGTCCCGCGTCCCGCAGGCTTGGTGGTCACGAACGGGTCGAAGATACGCCGCAAGAGCTGTGAAGAGATTCCGGGGCCCGTGTCCTGGACCTCGATGCACACGCGATCCTTGTCCATGGTCCGGGCCCGGACAGTGATCGTATTTTGCATCCGGTCACCCGGGTCGATCGCCTGCGCCGCGTTGACGATCAGGTTCAAGAACACTTGGCTGACGCGCGTCCGCGAACCCCGAATGTAGAGCTTTCCGTCCTCGTACTCGCGCACGACGGTCGCCCGATGTTGCATCTCAGGTTGCGCCATTCGGATCACCGAATCGAGCAGTTGTTTGAGGTTGACGGTCTCGACTTCGGCGCCGTCACCGCCATGCGATAAGCCCGTTATTTCATTGGAAATTACACGAATGCGCTCCGCACCCTCATACGCTTCGCTCAGCAATTCGTCCCTGTCGCTCGCCGATAGCTTCTGCGAGCTCTGAAGTGAACGAAGGTGGTTCCACACGAACGTCAACGGGTTCTTGATCTCGTGAATGATGCTGGCGGTGAGCGTTCCGATCGCGGACATCCTCTCGGCCAACAGTAGCCGCTGCTGTAGCTCGCGCTCCGCGGTCATGTCGACGACCGCCGCGATCGCGCGTTCGAAGCGCCCCTCGCCGCACGCGACGAAGCGCCAGTGTACGCGCACGTCTCTCGATTCGCGCGAGCAGGTCATGATCGCGGTCTCCAAGTGCACGTCCTGTTCGTTGCGGAACGCCGCCATCAGGATGCGAAGGAAATCCGCTTTGGACTCTGCGGTCAGTAGTTCTAAAGAGCGGCGAATGCACTCTTCTTCACTTGCGGCGCCGACCAGTGACACGGCGCCCGCGCTTGCTCTATGAATCCGCGTTCGGTTGAGGCACTCGGTGAGCGCTCCGGGATCGTTGCGAACCAATGCCTTGAACTCGTCGGCGTCGTGACAACCTTGGGCCTCGATCCATTCGAGTGGGCCGCGGAAGTCCAGGTCCCACAGCGCACTTGGAATCAGCTCCCATCCGCCCTCATCAAGGCCGGGCGCTGGCTCCTTCGATTGGCGAATGAGACGAACCATGAGCGTGAGATCCTAGCGAAGAGGGCGCTACGGGCCTAAAAAGCCAGCAGACCCGCCACCCCAGCACTGTGAATTCATGGTCGAACGGTGTCGAGCACTCGTCTTCCCTCCGCCACGAGTGCCTCCACTCGGGCTCGCGCCGCGGTCGCTGCCGCACGGGCGTCGGAGCTCAGGGGCAGGGGTTCCCCGATGTGGACCGCGATTTGAGTCTTTGGCCGCGCCGCGATTTTGGCGAGGTGTTTGCCGAACGATTCCTCCACGAACGGAACCGACGGTGAATACGCGAGTCCGACCGGGATGATGGGAACGCCAAGCGAGTGAACCGCCGCAAACGCGCCCGGATGGAAATCGTGCACCGCGTCTCCGGGGAACGTTCCGCCCTCTGGAAACGCGACCACCTTCCGGCCTTCTTTCGCGCGCGTCCGAATCTCGCGAAGCGCTGCAGCTCCGCTACGCCGGTCCTCCCGGTCGACGAAGATGGTATCGCCGTGCTTCGCCAAGCGACCGAGCACGGGCCAGTCGGCGATGTCGTGTCGGCTCAACAACACGCCTTGGAAGAGCGACAGCATGACGCCGATGTCCAGAGCGCTCTGATGATTGGCGACGATCAACGAGCCTCCTTCGCCTGAGAGTCGACCCTGCACCAAGAGTTCCGCACCGAACACGCGCAGAAGGCCGTGCGTCAATCGAGCGAGGTATCGGCTTCCGAGCTGCTCCTGCCCCGCCGCGGGTGTCAGTGCCCTTCTCGCCTCATAGGCGGTCAGGACTCCAGCCGAGAATCCGACGAACGCGCCAGTACGCAAAACTGCACGCATTTTGCTCATTTTCGCGGCTCCAGACTTCGGACTCGCGAGCTTTTTGATTTGGTGGCAGTCTCGGCTCGTGGCTGCATCACTCGCACCGGGGTTTCTCGTCGCAGCACCATCCATGCGCTGCCCGTTCTTCAACCATACCCTGGTGCTGCTGATCGATCACGGCGAAGAGGGCTCTTTTGGGTTCGTCCTCAACCGCATGACTGATCTCGACATCGAGGACGTCTTCGACGAAGTCGGCGTTTCCGGTGACGCGATGCGTACCGTTCGGGCACCCGTGATGCTCGGTGGCCCGGTGTCACCCGAGACCGGTTGGATCCTCTATGACAAAGAGGGTGTACCTCAGCCATCTAACGGCCGCACAATCGCCGTCGGCGAGCGCATCGCGTGTAGCGCGTCGCTGGAGCTGCTCGAGCGGATCGCGCGCGGCGATGGCCCCGACACCTGTGCCATGATGCTCGGATACTCCGGGTGGGGCGAAGGGCAGCTCGAGAGCGAGATGAAGCTTGGTTCCTGGATTCCGGTCGACCTCAACTACGACCTCATCTTCGACACGCCGATCGAGGACCGCTGGGAAGCCGCGCTCGCGACACTCGGAATCGATCCCGCCCGAGTCATCGACAACCAAATCGCCAGCGCGTGAGCCTGCCCCGTCCCCAGTGCTCGCGTCGCCTTGTGTCCCTTGGGGTCAGAGGCTAACCCCCGTGGCGATGGCGTTTCGCCCCCATAGATGGCTGTGGCTCGGCGCGCTGACGTTTGCGATGGCGTGCGGCGGTGGGTCCGCAAGCGGCGGTGCAAGCGAGCGAAGGATGCTCGACCCGGACGACGACGCCCGAACCGGGTACGAGAAAGCGCTGCTCGATTTTCGTCGGGGCGATTGCCTCTCGGCCGAACCGATGTTCCAAGAGATCCGCCGAGAGTTCCCCTACAGTCGGTTCTCTGCGCTGGCCGAGCTTCGCATTGGTGACTGCCAGTTCAAGAACGAGGCCTACCCCGAGGCGATCCAGACGTACCGTCAGTTCGTCCGCATCCGGCCGTCGCACAAAGAGATCCCCTACGCGCGATTCCGTATCGCTGAGGCGTATTACAATCAGATT
Source organism: uncultured Sandaracinaceae bacterium (assembly GCA_964476875.1). GTDB lineage: Bacteria > Myxococcota_A > Polyangia > Polyangiales > Houyiibacteriaceae > SG8-38. The sequence continues at coordinate 3,533 of CAYZDM010000282.1, forward strand.
CCTGGCGGCTGGTTCATGACGCCGCCCGCCGCCGAGCGCGATCAGAGTGCCGCACGAGATGCCCTCATCCAGTTCCGCCGATTCGTGGTCGATTACCCGGATGACCAGAGGGTCCCGGACGCCAACAAACTCATGGAGAAGTGCATGAGCCTCTTGGCGGCACACGAGTTTTACGTGGCGCGCTTCTATTTGAAGCGGGACGCATACCGTGGCGTGATTTCGCGACTCAAGGGCTTGTTGGCGGCCTATCCGGGCAGCGAGGTCGAGGCCCAAGCGCTGCTCTTGTTGGGCGAAGTCTACCTAAAGAACGACGAAGTCGAGGCCGCCCGCCAGACCCTCAACGAGATCGTCCAGCGTTTTCCCGAGAGCGGCGAGGCCAAGAAGGCCCGAGACCTCCTCGGCAAAATCGGCTGAGGCCCTTCAGCGCGGATTTCTGGCCACCGATCCACCCCATCGCTACCTTCGGCCCATGGCGCCTTGGGCTCAACAGATTCTGGACGCGGCCAACGAGCACTACGACCGTGCGGAGTACCCGCTCGCTCAGCCTTACTACGAGAAGCTCGTGCAGCAGGGGCTCCGGTACCCCGACGTGTTCAACCGACTCGGCGTCATCTATCATCTGGGCGGTCGGCTCCCTGAGGCGCGCTGGTGCTTCCAGCAAGCGCTCGAGGTCAACTCGGGGTACCTCGAAGCCGCACTCAATCTCACCGTCACTTGCAACGAACTCGGGGAGTACGGTTCTGGCGTTCGCACCATGCAGAAGGCGCAGCAGCACTCCGACTCATCGAACGACGCCTACCGTCGCGGCAAGGTCGCCAACCTGCACCGATCCTTGGGACGAGCGTATCTCGACATCGATCGACCCGAAGACGCCATGCACGAGTTCGGGCGCGCGCTTCGACTCTGTCCTAACTTCCATGACATCCGGCTCGAGCTCGCGAACCTGCTCAGGTCACGTGGCAACGCGCACGGCGCCCGGGAGGAGTTGACGCTCATTCTGCAGCTCGATCCGGAGCACCAGGACGCCCGTGCGTTGCTGGGCGTTATTGAAATCGAGACCGGAGACCACAAGCAGGGTCTGCAGCACCTGCGGGCCGTAGTCGGCCAGTGTGCCGACCACCCGGTTGCCAGCACCTTCCTGGCGCAGGCGGATTCCGACTATCAGCGCGCTTCCTGAGCCCCTTCCACGATTGATTTGTGACCGGTGCAAACGGTGCCACACTAAGTAAGGCGTGCCCCCGACCGTCCTCCTGCTTGACGACGACACTCAGTTTCGATCGAGTGTCACACCGGCGCTCGAGGCGTTCGGACTGCGCGTGTTGAACGCGAGCAAGGGCA
>CAYZDM010000283.1:0-4870 GCA_964476875.1 uncultured Sandaracinaceae bacterium
AATTTCCGTTTAAAGAGGCCGAACCATAGAGGAGAGGTAGCCTCGCGGCAAACAGCGGTTCTCAGGGCTGTCCGCCGCACGGGAGTTGGCTTGATCCGCACAGGATTCTACACTCCGGCCCGTGACCCAGGGCTCAACCTTACCGCCGCTGAAGAAGAACGATGGCAAGTACGGCTTGATCGCCCTGCTTCTCCTGCTTGCCGCCGGAGGCCTTTGGTTCTTCTTCAGAACCGAGGACCCTCAGCCGGAAGCCGAAGTGGCCGAGCCGGCCCCCGAAGCCCCAGTAAGAGAACAGTTCGCGGCCGAGATCGAGATCCCGGAGGAGGATGCCGGAACCGAGGGCGCCCAGGACGACGAGGATGTCGACAGACCGGTTCGGTCCTCACAGAGTTCGCCCGAGGACTGGGTTTGCCGCGGCACTCTGGAGGCGGCGCAGCTTCGAGATGTGATCAAGGGTCAACCGAGCAAGCAGGTGCAGACTTGCTACGAGCGCGCGCTGAAGGACAACAACCTGTTGCAGGGCTCGATGACGGTTCTTCTCACCATCGGGGGGAGTGGCGCCGTGAGGGCCGTGTCCGTCGATGGATCGCTCAACGATCGCCAGGTGTATGCATGCGTCAAGCGCGTGGCGAGGACGTGGAAGTTTCCGACCCCCACCGGTGGCTGCGTGCGAACGTCAGTGCCGTTCCAGATGCAGCCGAAGCTCTAATCGAGTCGGAGCCGGTCAGCCGCGTGCGAATCGTAGCGCGTCCGCGACGTCATCAGGGCTGCCCATGAAGACCGGTGTCCGCTGGTGCAGTTCCTTCGGTTCGAGGGTGAGGATCCTGTTTTCACCGTCGGAAGCGGTGCCGCCGGCGGCCTCGACGAGGAATGCCATCGGTGAGGCTTCGTAGAGCAGTCGCAGCTTGCCTTGAGCGTTCTTTGCGTCCGCCGGGTAGACGAAGATCCCGCCTCGCAGCAACGTTCTGTGCAGGTCCGCGACCATCGCGCCGATGTATCGAAGCCGGTAGGCTACCTTGCTTTCGGTTGGCGTTTTGATCCAATCGACCCAGCTCTGAATCCCCTTGGTCCAGTTGTGGTAGTTGCCCTCGTTGATGGAGTAGATGCCGCCTCGCTCAGGGATCCGAATGTTCGGGTGCGACAGGAAGAACTCGCCGACGCCCGGGTCGTACGTGAAGCCGTCGACCTGATCGCCGGTGGAGTACACCAGCATGTTGGACGACCCATAGACGACGTAGCCTGCCGCCACGATGTCGGTGCCTGGTTGAAGCAAGTCCTTGAGCGTTCCTGGCGTACCATCGGGCGTGAGTCGCCGGTGGATGGAAAAGATGGTCCCAATCGATGCGTTGATGTCGATGTTGCCCGAGCCGTCCAGGGGATCGAACTGCAGCACGTACTTGCCTTGCGGGTACTGCGCCGGAATCTGGATCGGCTCCTCGACTTCCTCGCTCCCCATTACGCAGACGTGCCCCCCTGCCTCGACCGTGCTCACGATCACGGAGTTGGCAAAGTCGTCGAGCTTTTGAACCTGCTCCCCCTGAACGTTCGTCGTTCCGGTGCGTCCGAGGATGCCCGACAGCCCCGCTTTGCTGACCCGGCTGCCTATGATTTTCGCCGCCAGGCTGATCTGTTGGAAAAGGCCCGTGAAATCTCCCGTCGCCTCGGGCATCCGGCGCTGGCGATCGAGCAAGTGCCGCTCTAAGGTAACGCCGATGGGGCTAGGTTGTGCCGGGCCTATCGATACTGCTCTACTCATCGTTGCGGGGCATACCAGAGCGCTACGAAGCGCGCCAGGCATCCCTAAATAGGGGTACCCGACTGCGGTTGTGTTATTGTAAACTTACCGTGGTGGGGAAACTGTGACGAACTTCGGAAGTTGGTTGGAAAGCACGCAGCGAAGGCGATCAGGAATCCCTCGTGTTCGTAGCGCCCGCGGACTCCCCGGCGTTCTCGCTCGAGGTGACCTCAGCGTCGTCTATCAACCCATTGTTTCTCTCGAGACGATGGAACCGTTTGCATACGAGGCGCTGGTGCGAAGTGATTCGCCACATTGGGTCAATCCTCCGCAGCTCTTCGACGAGGCGATCAAGTCAGGGTACGTCGGGGCGCTCGGTCGCGCGATTCGCGAGCTTGCGACCGCCAACTGTGTCGGGAAGCCCTTGTTCCTCAACGTGCACCCGAACGAGTTCGATGAGTCGTGGCTCGTCCAACCCGACGATCCGATCTTCACGCACGACCAACCGATCTATCTCGAGGTCACCGAGTCGGTGCCGCTAACTCACTTTGCGTATTGCCATAGCGTCCTACGCGAGATTCGGGGCAAGGGTGTATCGCTGGCTGTCGACGATCTCGGCGCCGGCTATTCGAACTTGAAGTACATCGTCGACCTCAAGCCCGAGATCGTGAAGCTCGATCGCACGCTCGTCGCCGACTTGGCCGATGATCGCCGCGCCCAAGTGCTAGTGCGTCACATCGTCCGACTCTGTCACGAGCTCGGCGCCCGTGTGGTGGCCGAGGGCATCGAGCAGGAAACTGAAATGAAGGTCGTGGTCGACTGCGGCGCCAACTATGGTCAGGGCTACTACTTCGCGCGGCCAGCGTATCCGGCGCCTGGCGTCAGTGCGACACCAAGCGCGGCCATGAGCAAAGGCGCCTGAGCGCGCGACTCAGAACGGGACGGACTGGTAGCTGACGTCGCCAGCCTCGTGACCCTGGATCTCTAGAATCCCGGTGACTCGTTTGCTCTCTGGTCCCCGCTGCATCGCGACGACGAGGTCGACGGCGCTACCCACCAGCTGCGCCACGCACGCACGCTCGGTTCCACCACACCCGACGGAAAGCATGAGGCCTTCGATCGCGTCCTTGGTGCTCCAGCAGTGAACTCCAAGCAAGTGGCCCGGCTCGCATCCGAGGACTGCCGTGAGCGCGGCCATCGTGTCCGCGCCGGCGAGGTCGTTGATGACGAAGTGCTCGGCTTGCAGACGCGTTCCATGCTGAATCGCGTCGCAGAGAGAGATCCCCGAATCAGCTGCCGTCAGTGAGACGATCCGATCCCGGTCGATATCGAGGTCCGGAACAGCTTCGATCGCGACTGTGTTTTCGGCCTCCGGAAGCTCGCCGGCCAGCGCAGACATCATTTCGCTGACGCCGGCGCCTCTCGGCCCGGCGACGACGATGTTGCGGCACTCGGCGACGGCTTTCGCCAGATAGGTCGCGGCGTCGCTGCTGATCCAACCGGCCTCGGCCAGTTGCTCGAGCGACTTCGGGCTTCGAATTCGTACCTCGATGACAGGTCCGTTCACGACCAAGGGCGATTGCATGATCGTCACTCTTGGACCGAACGACAGCCTTCCATGAAGCACCGGCTGCGCACCGAGTGTTTGGCCAGCACTCGCGGCAAGACGTCGAGCCACTCGTTTCAGCGCGCCGTCGGAGGAGAACTTCAGCTCGGCGGCATCCAAGCCTTCGCCCCTGTCCACGAACACGTGCGACGCGCCGTTCACCACGACGGCGCGCACTGACTCGTCTGAGAGCACCTCATCGAGGGCGCCCAGGCCGACCGCCTCGTGCAGCGCAACATGTGCCACTTGGCGCATGTCGACTTCGGCATTCACCGAACCGTCGGTTTGCATGGATAGGAATGTTTCGGCGATGGCCGCGCGGGCGGCGGACCAACGTTCCTGGTTCTTCATCGCGGCGGGGTCGATGTTCTCGATGTCGATGCGTTCGGCTAGACGGCTGAGCAGCGCGGCGAGCGGATCGACCGCGGGCATTCCTGTTTCGGTCTTTGCGGGCATTCGGGCCTCGCCGGTTTCCCTGCGTTCGCTGCGAGGTGGCAGGCTGGTGGGCCGCACGTCCTTGGGCGACGGCGTTCTCGAGTCGGAGCCTGCCGGGCGGCGGGTGCCAATCGAGCGCCGGGCCGGCATCGAGCTCTGAGGCTCCGACGCCTGCTTCGCGGGTAGGGGCGGCGGCTCCGACAGGCGAGGTGCCGAGCTTGCCCGCTCCGAATCTTCGTCGGCCTGCTCGACCGTGATGATGAAGTCCGCGATGTAAATCTTGTCGCCGCGCTTGAGCGACTGCGGGGAGCTGATCTTTCGCCCGTTGACCCAGGTACCGTTGGTGCTGTTCAGGTCGGCAACCACCGCCTGTTCGCCCTTTAGAGTCAATCGGGCGTGCTGCTTGGAGACGTTGCGTTTCGACAGCACGATGTCGTTGCCCTGAACCCGACCTACGGTCAGCTCGGGCTTCGAAAAATCGAGCGTGCGCTGGGCACCCCCCTGGTCGGTGATCACAACCGCGTACATATCCCCGCGCTCATTCAAGGGGTGCCGGGGCTTCACGTCAAGTGACTGCCAATCTTCACCCCGCAGGCTAGGGTCACGGTGATCGCTTCACCCAATCGGCCTAGCTCTCTAAATTGCTGTAATCATTTGCAATTGTGGCAAATGGCGACTCGCCTGCCGTCGCTAAGGGTTAAAAAACAGCCGGCGCTCGCTGGAATCCGTACCACCGGACGGGTCAACTGGGTTAGCGTACGCCGCATGCCGGGAGGGTTTTTGATCGTCGAGGACGAGCCAACATTGGCTCGTACTCTTGCTCGTACATTCGGGCGTCACGGTCCCGTCGAAGTCGTGCACAGCATGGCCGCAGCGCGGGACAAGCTTGAGAACCACGAGGAGTGGACCGGCGTCGTCTTGGACTTGATTCTGCCGGACGGATACGGCTTGGATTTGCTTGCGCAGATCCGCGAGACCCACGGCGCGCTACCGGTGCTAGTTCTCACGGGTGAGCTGAATCGTGATGTAGTCAACAAAGTTCAGACGATGCGGGGCGAGTACGTCTGCAAGCCTGCGTCCGCAGACAACCTCAA
>CAYZDM010000284.1:0-4841 GCA_964476875.1 uncultured Sandaracinaceae bacterium
TGTTCCAGAAGAAGAAGCCCAAGGTCAGCATGACGATACAGATGACGATGTAGGCTACCGGTCCGTTGAAATAACTCCGGAACTGGCGGTCTGCGATGGTGAGGATCTGCTTCATGATGACGCCCCTGGGCCCGTCGTGAGCTCTCGAAAGATGTCTTCGAGGTTCTCGCCGTGCTGCTCGAGACCAAGCAGCACGAGGTTCGCGGACACCGCCGCTTGAAAGATATCGGCCCGCAGGTCTTGGTTGCCCTTCGGCACGACCTCTACGAGCACTTCGCCAGCCGAGGCGCCAGTTTGTTCCTGGACGCTCTGCGCGTCGCCGATGGTCAAGAACGCTTCGCGGATATCAGATGCGCTGTGACCGTTCTGTCGGAGCGTGGCGACGAAGCGTGGCTTGCCTGCCCGCGCCGCGAGTTCCTCGGGTGTGTCGTCGGCGACGATCTCGCCTCGAGAAATGATCAGCACGCGGCCGCATGTGACCTGGACTTCTGCCAAGTTGTGCGTCGACAGAATGACGGTGCGCTCGCGGCCGATCTCTCGAATCAGTTCCCGGATCTCCGAGGCTTGGTTCGGATCGAGGCCGCTCATGGGCTCGTCGAGAATCAACACGGGGGGCTCGTGAATCAACGCTTGTGCAAGGCCGACGCGTTGGCGAAAGCCCTTGGAGAGTTCGCCGATGGCCTTGCCGATGACATCACCCAGGCTGGTTTCCTCGACGACCCGTCGAAGCCTTGCCTGCAGCGCAGTACCGCGGAGCGCGCGCATCTTGCCGACGAACTCGAGGTATTCGAGCACCAACATTTCGGTGTAGAGCGGCGTGCTCTCCGGCAGGTAGCCGATCGCTTCGCGGACCGCGATCGGGTCTTCGAAAATATCGGCGCCGCCTATCTGGGCGGTCCCCGCCGAAGGCGCGATGAAGCAGGTGAGAATCTTCATCGCCGTCGTTTTGCCGGCACCGTTTGGGCCCAGAAAGCCGACGACTTCCCCGCGATTGACTTGAAAGCTTGCGTTCTTGAGTGCCGTGACCGGACCGTAGTGCTTAGTCAGATCCCGGGCATCGATCATCACATCGGTCATACTCCCCCTCGTGCGTTATCCGCAGATTTTCCCAGGGCCGGCGGAGACTAGCCTCGGGTCAAAGCCTGTCAAGACACACCCTAGCGGCCTCAGGCGCGGTCCCGTGCCACGATCACGCATATGATGCCACCACACCCAAACGCCGAACCCCTCAAAGGGGCCCTCGCGCGAGTTCGAGGGGTGGGGCTTCGTGTCGCGGACCTGTGGCCGCTGACGGTGCTCGGAATGGCGGTGGCGGCGGTCGCATTGGTGGCGCTGCTGAGCTTCGGCTTCGAGAAACTCGACCTGGTGTTGTTGGTGCTCGGCTACGGCGGTCTCGCGCTACTCGCCGTTTCAACCCTTCTCGTGTGTTCGACTGCGCTGAGTTTGTGGTGGCACTTGCGGCGAGCATCGTTTGATTGGTCCGTGTCCAAGTTCGAGACGGGGACTCCTCTGACGACGGGGTTCTCACTGCCCTCCTTGTGGTGGCTTCCGTTGGTGCAGGTGAGTTGGACTTGGGCGGCGCCAGACGCGGAGGTCGACGACTCCATTTCCGAGCATGGTCGAGTTCGCGAGCAGGTCATTCTGGGGCGTCGCGGGATCAGTGCGTTGATTCTCCGTCGAGTCGTGGTGCAAGATGCGTTTGGTTTGTGCCGCGTTGCGTTTCGGCACAGTCAGCCGGGCCCGATCGAGGTGCTGCCGCATTTGGGGGGACTTCGGCGTTTGCCCGTCCTCACCTCGCTCACCGGCGGCGAGGAGCACCCTCATCCGATGGGGCTCGAGGATGGCGATCGAGTCGAGCTGAGACGGTATGTGCCCGGCGACTCGGCGCGGTTCATTCACTGGAAGGTCTTTAGTCGGACTCGAAAACTCATGGTGCGGGTGCCGGAGCGCGCGTTGAGCCGAGCCCGCAGGACCATCGCGTATCTCGTAGCCGGGGCACACGATGAGGCCGCCGCGGCTGCCGCCCGGGCTGCCATCGAGGAGGAAGCGCTCGGGATCGACTGGCAGTTCGCCGCCGATGGATCTCCCGGGGCCACATCGGACCGCTCAGAGGCGCTACACAAAGTGATGATGTCCTCCGGAATCGCGGACCGAAGCGGCAGCGGGATGAAGCGGTTCTTGGCGGAGGTGGATCCGCGAGGCCCGGCGGCCCTGGTCGTGTTCGCCCCACCAACGATGGGGCCGTGGCTCGACGAGCTGCGCGCCTTGACGGCTCGTCGCTACGGCAGGGTTCGCGTCGTCATCGCGGTCGATGCTGTGCACGACGCAAACACTCAGTCCCGCTGGCGCCAGTGGTTCCTCCGTCCCGCGGAGATGGTTGGCATCGAGCGCGGCGATCTCGAACGCGTCGGGCGAGCGTTGGGGCAACTGCGGTGTGAGGTGGTCATCATCGATCGCGTCAGTGGCCGAGTACTCGGGGACGGACGGCACCTCGACGCGGCCGGCAGGAGGGCAGCATGACCGCGACTGCTCGGCCTGCCGCGATCGGCGCCGCGGGCGCACTCGCCGAGGTCGGAAGAGCCACGATTCACGGCCTCGGCTGGAGCCTGCTCGTCGCGATGATAGCCCCCTCCGGTGCAGTCATCGCCGCATTTGTTGGAGGGTTCAGCGGTTGTCTCATCGGTGCCAAGCTTGGGCGCACGCGTTTGCGCACGTCTGCGATCGTTCTCGGCGCGATCGTATTGATCGCCGCGGCTGCTTCACTTCGTGCGTCGCTGACCCACGTCTCCTTGTTGGCCTCAGTAGTAGGTCCTGTGGGCGCGCTTCGTTTCGCAGGCACACTGACTGCGTTTTTGGTTGCAGCGACGGGCAGTGCGGCCATGCGTGCTGGTTCCTCTCGGAAGCCGATCTTCACAGTCCTCGAGCTGATACTCGTGGCGGTTGCGTTCGCCCAACTCTTCATCCCGCATCGGCACGGCGCGATCAATCGACCGTTCTACTTGGCGGACTGGCTCATCGCGCTCGGCTGGGACCCTACCTGGCTTTTTCTGTTCATGGGCGGCACGGCGACGGCGTTCGGGTTGGTGCTGCTACTGAGAGAACAGCGGTTCGCTAGAGCCGTCCTCAACATAGGTGTCGTTGCATTGATGCTTGCGATGATCGTGGTCGCGACGCCGATGATAGGAATGCCGCCACCGCCCGACGGTGCCGGCGGGCTTGGCCTCCGCCCAGATCACGAGAAAGGGGAGGGTGGACAGAAGGAGCAACAGGAGCGCGGTGGGCCGTCCGCGAGCGAGCTCGAGTTCCGGAACAAATACAACACCGGTGGCTCTCGTGTTCCGGTTGCCGTCGTGCTTTTTCACGATGACTACTCGCCGCCGAGCGGCGTCTACTACTTTCGGCAGGGCGCTTTCAGTCAGTACAACGGGCGAAAGATGGTCGTTTCTGGGAGCAAAGGCATTGACGATGACCTCATCCCGTACTTCCCGAGCCGCGCCATCGAAATCGAGAACGCACCTGTCCTGAACGACAATCGAGGACCGCTCGAGACCACGATCGCGCTCATGGCCGATCACACGCAGCCTTTCGCGCTCGAAGCGCCGGTTGAGGTTGAGCCTCTCGAGAACCCATCGCCGAACCGATTTCGACGGGTCTACCGCGCGACGTCAGCTGTACTGACCGCGGACTACACATCGATGCTCGACGCTCGGCTCGGGTCTCCGGATTGGTCGTCCGAACAGTGGGCGCACTACACGGAAACTCCCCCTGACGCACGCTACGCTAAACTCGCCGCTGAGATCACTGCGGGGTTGCCGCAGAGGCTTGCCGACAATCCGGTTGCCGGGGCCTTTGCGGTCACTGGCTGGCTAGGGAGTGAGGGCATCTACAGTCTCAAGAACGAGCACGGCGGTGCGGAGGACCCAACTGCCAGCTTCTTGTTCGGCGATCGCACCGGCTACTGTGTTCACTTCTCACACGCCGCAACGTACCTGATGCGAAGTCTCGGAGTTCCCGCGCGCGTCGCCACGGGGTACGCGGTCAGCGAGTCGGCCCGACAAGGCGGTTCATCGCTTCTCCTGTCGGGTGGAGCGTCTCACGCGTGGCCGGAGGTCTATTTGGATGGCTACGGCTGGGTTGTGCTCGACGTCTACCCCGAGCGCGCGCTCGATCCGCCTGAGCAGCCGATGGATGCCGACTTGCAACGGCTCCTGGGTGAGCTCGCGCGGGGTGCGTCTCCGATTCCCTTGTCCGCGACCGATCTCCCCAGGCTCAAAGAACTCGCGCGCCGCTTGACCTTGACGGCCGGCGGTTGGTTGTTGGCGCTGCTCGCGAGCGTTCTTCTCGTGCTCTACGTGGTCAAGGTGTGGCGTCGATTCGCCCCGAGCTGGACTCGGTCTCATGACCTGCCGCGGGTGGTTTACCGGGCCGAGCTCGACCGGCTTGCCGAGGTGGCGATTCGTCGTGATCGGGGGGAGTCGCGCGGGTCGTTTGCGGGCCGCATCCGCGAGACCCTGCCGTCGTTCGTTCCACTGACGCACGCCCACGTGGCGGCCGCCTATGGCGGGCATGCCTCTGATCCACATCGACTGCGCGGTGAAGCCGCGCGAGTTCGTCACGATATTCGCAGCAGATTCCCATTTTGGAAGCGGTTTTCGGGCTTGATCACCCCCTGGTCTTGGTTACGTTCAAAATGATGCCATCCTTCATACACGGAGCTCGGAGCTGACATGCAGCAAGCGATTCAGGCACCCATCGAAGACACTTTGAACGGCGCGCGCGAGGTTGCAGAGCGCTTGGGCGCTCGTTTGGGCGCGGCGATCCGAGGTCGTGATGACGTCGTC
>CAYZDM010000285.1:0-4826 GCA_964476875.1 uncultured Sandaracinaceae bacterium
GGGCCTGTGTGCGCCGCGAGCCACGCGACATAACAATCTAGTTCTGCGCAAACGATCTAGGTTCAGCCGACACTGAGATCGAGCTCATCTTCTGGCCGCGTGGTGTCTACACGCTGGCGCCCCAACAGCCGCATGCGTTTCAGCTGCGGCTGTTGGGGCGCAGGCGGGCAACTTCGACGTCATCGATGGTTTCGTGTTGGTCGCCGAATCCTCCAAAGATACCATCGCCGGCTCGGTTTTCATTCGCATCGCGATGCGCAACCAAGCGCCCATCCCGGTTCGACAGACATTCGATCCGCCTCTCACGATTCAGTTCCGTATCGAGAACTAAGCTACTCAGAAATGATATCGACGTTCGCGACGATCGCGGTGTTGCCCCGCGCGAGGACGACTTGGCCTCCGATGACGAAGATCTGACCGCTGGTGAGCGTGAGCGCTTGCGAATATGCTCGCCCGACGCTGACCTCTCCGTCGGCATCGGTTACTGTCTCGGCCACAGGGTCCCAAATGGCCACGGTGCTGATCGCCCCGTCTTCGCCGGGCATCGAGTAACCACTAATCAGAGCGACCCGCCCACTGGGGAGCACGCCTGCCGAGTGTAGGTAGCGCCGCCCGTTCAATTGCTTGCCGAAATGGCCAATTGAGTCGTCGCTTGGATCGAAGAAAGCCAGGTTCGCAGAGCCTTCGCCGTCGGTGGTTCCACCGGCGATGAGCACACGACCATCATGCTGTTTCGTCACGGTGTAGCGGGAGTAATCGCTGTCGGTGAAGATTCCCAGGTCGTCGAAAGCGCCAGTCTCCGGATCGTAGCGGTGGTAGCCTCGGATGACACTAAGCTCGTTGTGCGTACCTAGGAAGACCACCTGCTCGTCATCGAGGAGCACCGAATCGCCGTTGGCGCCGCCCGGAGGTGCGTTCGTTGCGCCGAGGCTCGTGAACATTCCTGTGGCGGGATCGTAAAGCTCCGGGGCACCCCGTGTGGCTCCGCCCGCAATGAGCACCTTGCCCGCGTGGCTTCCGGAGGCGAGCAACCACGACCCGTGATGGCGACGGGCGTTGTTCATGGTCTCGGGCAGCAGGGTCGTATCGCCAGTGAGGGGATCAAAGAGTTCGGCCGAATCCCGGCTCTCCGCGATTTCTCCCGGCGGCCCGCCAGCGCCGCCCGTGATGAGAACCTTGCCATCAGCGAGGAGAACCGAGCTGGCCCCGAGTCGGCCTTGCTTGAGGGGAGCCACTTCAACATAGCTGCGGTTCGCGACATCGAAGATCTCGATTTCCTCGCGGCCCGTGCCCCTTGCCGTGCCACCGCCTGGTGGCGAGCGGATAATGAGCCCACCCGCCACAAACACACGCCCATCGGCCAGCTCGACCAGCGTCGCGTACTGTCGAAAGATGTCGGAGTCGAATTCAGGTGCCGGCGTTACGGTGGGTATCCCCGGCGGCCCCGCATCCGGAACGCCGCCATCGCTGCCGCCCTGTCCTGCGTCCGCCCCGCCACCACCGCCTGCGCCCGCATCTGGGTCGCCGTCCGCTCCGCCGCCAGCGCCGCAACCCATCAACGCCGCGCAGAGTCCGACAACCAGCAGCTTTGGGGTCATGCCCACTTATACTCCTCGCATCGCTGCGGCGGCCAGGGCTAGCTCGCTACGAGCCGTCGAACGGGGCTGATAGTGAGAACGAACGCCCTTGCGTGTTCTAACGGGCCGGGGAGCATAGCCAATTCAAACGCCCTCTCGCACCCACGCTCTCCCCCACATTTCAATATTGGAGGGCCGCCCGACCCCTGAATCTGGTTTCGAAATCGGACTGTCGTCCTGGCTGGCGCCCCCGAGGCCGCGATCAGGCGTCCAAGCCCTCCTTGAGAGCGGGTTCCTCCATGATCCCGGGTCGGTTTACACCGCGCCGCACCAGTGCCACTATCCGCCCGCTCACATTGGGCGAAGGAGTAAAGCATGACGCTTGGAAACAAAGTTGCGGCGGAGTTCATCGGCACGTTCTGGCTCGTGTTTGGGGGTTGCGGCAGCGCCGTCTTGGCGGCTGGATTCCCGGGCCTCGGGATCGGCTTTCTGGGCGTCGCGCTGGCGTTCGGTCTCACCGTCCTGACGATGGCGTACGCCATCGGACACATCTCCGGTTGTCACCTCAATCCGGCCGTGTCCGTCGGACTCTTCGTCGGCAAACGGTTCCCAGCGTCTGAGCTCGTTCCTTACGTCATCGCACAGGTGCTCGGCGGGATCGCTGGCGCCGCCGTTCTCTACTTCATCGCGTCCGGACAGGACGGCTTCCAGGCAGGCGGCTTCGCGTCGAACGGCTTCGGCGAACATTCCCCGGGCGGCTACTCGATGGCCGCTGCGCTCACTGCGGAAATCGTCCTGACCTTCGCATTCCTCTTCATCATCCTCGGCGCTACCGACAAGCGCGCCCCGGCAGCGTTGGCCCCTGTCGCGATCGGCCTCGGCCTTACCCTGATCCACCTCATCGGCATCCCCGTCGACAATCTCTCGGTGAACCCCGCCCGAAGCACCGCCACCGCCCTCTTCGCCGAACCCTGGGCCCTCCAGCAACTCTGGCTCTTCTGGGTCGCCCCCATCATCGGCGGCGCCATCGCCGGCGTCGTCTACCCGCTAGTCGCCGGCTCCCAAGACTAGCCCCCAGGGAAATTAACCCCGCGTAAAGGGGACAGTCCCCTTTTTAGTTGAGACGGAGGAAGAGGAAGCGGCCGCCGTTTGAGAGGGCGCCGCCGGTGGTGCCGGAGGCGGCGGGGGTGGCGGAGAAGCCGGAGCCGCCTTCTGCGCGGGCGATTTCGCGGCCGTCGGACAGCGCGAGCGCCAAGAGTGAACCCTGGGTTTCGCCGTAGATGACGGTTCCCCTCGCGGTGACGATGGGCGGGGTTGGAGCGCCTCGTTCCGGCGACTTCTCCCATTGGACTTCGCGGGTGCGCAGGTCGAGCAAGGAGACGCCCCGGCGTGCGGAGGAGATGACGAGCATGCGGCCAGCAGCAGCGAGCCCAGTGACCCCCTGAAACTCGGCGTCTCTCCACTGGACGGTCCCGCTCACCGCGTCGAGCGCGTACAGGCCGGCGGTAAACGATGCGATGTAAAGCATTCCCCGAATCAACACCGGCGTGGTGTCGACATCGAGGAATTGCGGGACGTTGCCAGGCCGAAGTTCGACATCGACTGAGGTTTCGACTTCCCAAAACAGCCGCCCGTCGGTCGGATTGATCGCCGCCACAGCCCCGTCGGTGAACCCTGCGTAGAGCCGTCCATCTTCGAGCAGCAGTCCCGCGTGCCCGGCGATGGTGATCTCCTCGACAGGCTCCTTGTCGTAGGTCCACAGGATGCGCCCATCGTCACGCGCCAGTGCGGTGACGATGTCGTTCTCCCCGACGACGAACACTGCCTCCCGTGTCACCAACGGTTGGGTTCGGATCGTGCCGATCAGCTTGGTCTTCCATTTGAGCTCGCCCTGGACCGTCAACGCGTGGACGTGACCATCGACGGTGGGGAAGTATACCTCCCCCGACTTCAGGTCGATGCCGGGCTTCGCCTCGATCTGCGCGCCTGCGTCGTAGAAAAACAATCGTCGACCTTCTACCGAGAACGCAAAGAGGTTTCCTTCGCTCGTGCCGATATAGATGCGTTTGCGCTTCCCATCGAACTCCGCCGAGCTGAGCTCCACCGGCAAATAGCGAGCCTCCCATCGGTCGGTCAGCTGCTTCGACCAGCGAACGTTGAAACCGCCCTCTCCCGGTTTCGCGTACTGGCTGCCCTCCTCCACCCAACCGAAGTTGTCGGCATTGGTAGCGGGCGCACCTGCCGCGCCGCAGCTCGCCAAGGCCAGCGCCGTGGCGGTGAGCAAGAACTCGGCAGCGGACCGCATGCGCATGAATCGCAAACTTACTCCTGCGGCGGTTGCCGTTGGAGCATTTCGTTCATCTGCCGGATGAACTCGTCGGCCCTGCGTGGGTCGACACCCTCGGCGGGCGCTAGGCTCGGATCGATGAGCGCTAGGCGTGCCTCGGTCTGCTCCTGCGTGTACGGAAGCACCGGCGCGTCCGCCTGCTTGAGCTGATTCAGCACACCGTCGAGCTTGGTCTTCGCTTCGTCGAGCTTGCCTTCTGCGGCCAGAATGCGTCCCTGATGGTAGCCCGCAATTGGCGCGATGGTGGCGTCGATTTCGCGGAGCACTTCCAGCTGTTCGATCGCTTGCTGATACGATTTCTCGGCCTCTAGCGAGTAAGCGATGCCTTCGAGCGCCGCCCAGCGAATCGCTTCTTCCTCGGTGCTGTCGAGCGCGGCTTGGTAGGCTGTTCGCGCCGCTTCCCACTCACCCTGCGCATAGAGGGCTTTGCCTTCCCCGATTCGCGCCCACGATGCTGCCGGCGTCTTGGCGTGTGCGTCGGCCACCGCTGCGTAAGCCGATGCGAGCGCCGCGGGGTCATCGGCGTCACCGTCGAGGACGGCCGCAAGCTCGGCTCCGGCTGCTGCGTCTTGGCTCCGCGAGAATGTGGACCAGCCGATCCCAATCGCCGCGACGAGCAGTACACCGCCTGCCATCAGCCCGAGTGGCTTGAGGTTGTCTTGCAGCCAATCTTTGGCCAGGGCCGCCTGGGCGAGTGCCTTCTCTTCGACCATCTCCGCGTCGTGACCCCGATCGGCCGCCTTGCGAGCCGCCTTGGCCGCCTGTTTCGCGGCGAGTCGTTGGCCCGCGGTGAGCGGTCCCTGATTTTCGTTTTCGGCAGAATCGTTGGCCAAGGCTTCCTCCAAAAGACCGGCAAAACCGGGCAAATAGCGTCGGCACTATACACGCGGCCCCTCCCCAGT
>CAYZDM010000286.1:0-4811 GCA_964476875.1 uncultured Sandaracinaceae bacterium
GACCGTAGTGGTACCCCACCTGCTGTCCCCGGCCGTGCGTGCCGCGTTCGAAGGCGGGATCGATTAGTCGAAGAGCGCCAGCACCTGCTCGGGAGGCCGACCGACGGCCGCGCGTCCATCGTGAAACACAATCGGCCGCTCGATGAGGACCGGATGCTCGATCATGGTGGCGACGAGCTGAGCGTCGCCGAGCCCCTCGTCAGCGAGCGCCAGTTCCGAGTATGGCGCCTCCTTTTTTCTGATGAGGTCTCGCGGCGAGAGTCCGAGAAGCCGAATCGCGTCGCTCAACTCCGCGGCCG
This sequence comes from uncultured Sandaracinaceae bacterium, assembly GCA_964476875.1. GTDB lineage: Bacteria > Myxococcota_A > Polyangia > Polyangiales > Houyiibacteriaceae > SG8-38. The sequence goes on from CAYZDM010000286.1 coordinate 300, forward strand.
TCGGAGGCTGCTTCAAGTACTCGACGATTTTGGGCTCTATCCCTCGATCGCGAACCAGTTGCAGCGTTTGACGCGACTTGCTGCAACGCGGATTGTGCCAAATCGTAGTCGTCAACATACCGTTGAGAGAATGCATGTAACGATTCGGACGCTCGTGCAATACTCGCTCAGTGACAGAACGCTCAAAGCCCTGGTACGCGCGTTGGTGGGCCGTGGCGCTACTGATCGCGGCCGTCGTCGCTACTACCGGGATGCTGACCGTCAAGGCGCTCGGACTTCGCTCCGTAGTCGTCGACGCGGTTCCATTGGAACAACCCGAGTTAGGCTTCGACTACGCTTGGTGGAACGACGCCCTCGGTCGATGGGCGCTATCGAGCGGCGTGGACTACGAGGCCGTTCGTTCGGAATCGCCCGATCTGCGTCGATTCGTGGCCACACTCGGAGTGATGGGGCCGCGCGCGACGCCCGAGCGCTTCACGACCGAGCCCGAGCGCCTCGCCTACTATCTCAACGCATACAACGCGCTGGTCCTCTTCGCCGTCTTGGACAATTGGCCGATCGACTCCGTGCATGACGTTCGAGGTTGGTTGGACCCGAGAGCAGGATTCGGTTTCTTCTATGGGCTCCGGTTTCCACTCGATGGAAGCTCGTCGAATCTTTACGACCTCGAGAACGATGTGATTCGTGGCTTTGTCGATGCGCGCATTCACGCCGCGATCAATTGCGCCTCGAAGTCATGCCCCGCGTTGGCTCCGTACGCGTTTGAACCCGCGAGCCTCGACGACCAACTCGACGTCGTCACCCGCGCGTTTTGCTCGAGCGCTACTCACGTGCGCGTCGACGACGAGGCGCGACAGATCCAGCTCTCGGCAATCTTCGAGTGGTACCGATCTGACTTCGAAGAGCATGCCCGGCGTTTGGGCAGGCCGGCCACGATCGTCGACTTCGTGTTGGGCTTCGCCGAGCCCGGGGTCGCGGCGGAGGTCGAGCGCGCTCGGAACGCCGAGTTTGAGGTGGTTTTCCAGCCCTACGACTGGGCGCTGAACCGCCTTTGAGTGGGGTGCATTACACAAAAATACTGCATAACTCGACGAACGGTGTCATAGCCTCACTAGGCTTTAGGGATGATTCGGGGGGATCAGCAGACGTGATGAGAGGGTTGGCTTCAGGCGCACTGGCGATGGCGTCGGCGGTGATTATCGCGGGGTGCCCGGCTAGCTTGTCGAATCCCGAGGACTTCATCGACGGTGGGGCGGTCGAGAAGGCCGCCGAAACGATCCTCGCCGAAAGCTGTGGGACGGCGGGGTGCCACGACGCCACGCCGCAAGCCCAAGCAGGGCTCGACCTCATTTCACCCAACGTCGAGAGCCGGGTTGTGGACGTCAACGCAGTTGCTGCGGATTGTGCGACCTCGATTCTGGTCGTCGCCGGCGATCCGGACGCAAGCTACTTGTTGGACAAGGTGCTGAACCTGTCCGGTATATGCGGCCTCCAGATGCCGATCGTGGGGACCCTTACGCCGGACGAAATTGAAATTCTTCGACAATGGATCATCGATCTAGGGGGCTCCGGTAGCGGCGCTCTGGACGGGGGTTAATCGATGCGAGCGTTGCGCTTCGGCGTGCTGACAATGTTGATGAGCGTGCTGTCGTTGCCGGTGGTGGCCTCAGCAGATGACGGCACGGTGGCGTTGTTGCCGTTCCAAGGTCCGCAGGCGTCGAAGGTTCGCCAGAACGTTCAGAAGGGCTTGCAGGCTGCGGACGTTCAGACGGTTCAGCTCAAGCGCGTGAACGCGGTCGTCAAGAAGACCAAAGGTTATGCCAAACAAGCGGCGAAGCTCGAGGCCAGCTTCTTGGTGCGCACTCGTGTTCGTCGCGTCCAGGATCGATGGATTGCCGACACCGAAGTTCGGAACGCGAAGGGTCAGCGGGTCGAGAAGCTTCGGACCAATTCGTCGACCATGGCCCGCTTGTCGAACAGGATTGTCGGCCAGCTCATGAAGACCGGCCGGATGCCGACTGGAGTCGCGGCCGCTGCGGCGCTGGCGGAGCCTGCCGCGCCCACGCAACCCCGGGTCGTGATCAGACCGTTCACAGGGTCTCAGTCAGGGAAAATACGGGGTGCGGCCGTTCGAGGGCTTCGGTCGGAGCCGCTCGAGCTGTTCCCCAACAAGAAGTTCGCGGCCAAGGCTGAAAGCCTCGGCGCCGATCTAGGGGCGGACGGTGGGCACGTGCCGCCTGCGAGCGCTCTGGCGGTGAGTGGGCTAATCGAAGGTGACGTGTTGCACGAGGACGGCGTGTGGTCCGCGTACGTACGTCTCGTCGACGGCGGCAGCGCCACCGTGATGAGCCAGCACTTCTACGACGGGAGCAGCTCGGCCGCCCTAGCCAAATCCGTGCAAGCGGGCGTGGGCCCCGATTTTCGAAGAGACATCAAGAAGCTCGGGGTGAGGGTCCCCGGTGCCGTCATGGTAGCCCCAGCGGCCGCGGTAGCTCTGCCGGTCGAAAAGACACCAAAGAGCGATGACGCGAAGATCGAGTACAAAGCGGAGCGGACGAAGTCGAAAGAAGACCGACCAGCCGCCGTCGACATCGAAGTCGACTTCCGAATGGTGCACCGCGACTTCACTTACAACGAGGACCTTCGCGGGGACCTGCGCGACTACAAGCTCGGCTTCGGGCCCGGCGTGGGGATCAAGTTTCAGTACTTTCCCGGGGCGCATTTCACTTCTGGCGTGGGCGCCCAGTTCGGCATCGACTTCGAATGGGACCGATTGTTCGGTTTCAATTCGACACAGGCTGACGGCACCACGTTCCCGACAGAGTCGCAACAGTTTCTCGTGGGTCTACGCTGGCGCTACCCAGCCGGCCGTTGGGAACCATCCATCGTCGTCGACTACGGCGTGCACTCGTTCACCTTTGGTGTGTCCGCCCCGCCGGTGACCACGCCTGGGGTTCCCAACGTGAAGTACGAGTTCGCGCGCATCGGGGCCGGCTTCCGGGTAGGCATCGGCAAGAACGAGCGATTCATCGTCGTGGCGAACGCGGCCTTCCGCGGGGTGTTCTCCACGGGTGGAATCGGCACCGATCTGTGGTTCCCCGAGGCCAAGGCCAACGGCATGGACGCCATGTTGATGCTCGGGTACGCGCTACCGCTGGGCTTCGAGATTCGAGTCGGCGCCGACTACAGGCGTTACTGGTTCGACCTCAACCCGGTCCCGCCCGACCCGGCGTATGTGGCCGGCGGCGCGCTAGATCAGTACTGGGGACTCTCGATCGGGTTCGCCTGGCGTCGATAACCGGCTTCAGCGGCATGAAGTACCGTCGAGCGCCATTGCCGGCTAGGATCCCGCCATGATCCGTGCCTTGGTCACCTGTGTTGCTCTCCTGTCGGTGATTGGATGCCAGAGCGAAGAGGAGCCCGTCCGCGAGGTGCGAACCGGCTTCGAGGCCCCGGTGGCGCAACCTGAGCCCGTCCCCGCGCAGCCCAGTCGCTCAGTGGCGCCAATCACCCCCGAGCCTACTGCGCCAGAGGTGGTCCCCCCCACAGCAGCAGCCGAAGCGGAGCCGGTACGTGAGCTGGGCGCCGAGCTCCAGGCAGCGCTTGGCACTCCAAGCGATTGCATCAGTGACTTCGTGTCGAGCAGCCCGACGACCATTCGAGTCAGCGTCTCAGGAGTTGTGCGTCCGACAGGCATGATCATCGAACCATCCGCCTACGGCTCCGGGCTGTCCGGGGCGGCGCTCGCATGTATCCGGCAACGCGTGGGGGCGATCGTGTTGCAGCCTCTGGATCAAACGGTTTCCAGCACCGCCTCCGCCGTCATCGAGATCAAATACGAACCCCCGGTCATCGTCGAGGACGACCGGAGCGGAACCGAGCCGAATCTCGAGAATGTGGTGCATCCTTTGCCCAAACGACCGACGATTCCGCGTTCGGGCGTCCCCATCGAACGCCCGACGTCGAAGCCCATCGAAGGGGGCACCTCCGAGAAGCCCAACGGTCCTCACGGCGTCCGCATCACCGGACCGAAGCCTCGGGCTATCGACGGGTATGAGGTCGAGGAAAATTCGGAGATATGGGACGACGACTAAGTCTGCGGACGGCGTCGCCCGACTACCCGGGCCGTTCCCGTTCGGCAAACCATCGCCGATAGGTCTCCATCCGAGACTGCTGTGCCTGCGAAGCGCGTCGTTTGCAGGTGGAGCGTTCGTCGGATCCCTCCGGAGCGCCCCAGCGAATCTCAACACAGTCGTTCGGGTTGTAGGCCACCTCCATCGCTTTGCTTCGCTCGACTAGGTCCGCGAGCGACAGAGTCCAGGTGCTTCCATCGGATCGGGCATATTCGAACTTGCGCGCTGCGAGCTCTCTGTCGAGGGCTGCGCGCACCTGCCGCACCGCTTCGTCTCGATCGATTTCCTCAACACCAAAGCGCTCTGGGTGGGCTGCCACGGTGTCGGGAAACGACACGACCGCATCGATGCTGATGAGAAGTCGCATGTCGCGCGAAGG
>CAYZDM010000287.1:0-4808 GCA_964476875.1 uncultured Sandaracinaceae bacterium
TGTCGAACGCGAGGTCCGAGGTCGCCTCGATCAGGGCATCAGAGACGTTGGTCGCTTCTTCTTGGCTCGCGGTCGCCGCATCCGCCTTGAGGGAGTCCCACTTCGACCGAATCGCGTCGCTGGCGCCGCGGACGGATTCGTCACCTGCCGTCACGATCTCCCGCTCGGCATCCGTGTCCTGTTTCATGATTAGGAACGCCGTGTATGTGCCGGCGAGCTCCCGGTTGAGCACCGTGTCGGCAACGCGAATCTCGTGAGAAGGCTTGAACCAGCGAACGGGATTGTCGTTGATATTGATCTGCGAGATGCCGTATCCGCTGATCGCGATCGCCGCGGCCGTCACGACGAGGATTGGCTTCGCAAAGCGCAGGCTTTTGGCTCCTACAGCCTCGACCGCACGGCCAAGGAGACCACCCTCGCTCGCGTCGCGCTTGCTCGAAAGCAGCGTAGCCAGACGTTTCTCGGGAAGCGCGGCGATGTACGCCGGGACGAAGAGAATCGTTAGGACGAACGCCAGGCCGATGCCGAGCGCCACGAACACACCGAAGACGCGGACTGGGGGAATCGGGGTAAGCGTCAGCGAAAGGAAACCTGCGGCTGACGTGAGTGAAGTGTAGAGCATGGGCGCGAACAGGTGTCCGACGACCTCCTTGATCGCCGCCTTGCGGTCGCCGTGCTTCGGATAGATGTCCACGAACTCCGACAGGAGGTGAACAGAGTCCACAACCGCTATCGGCATCAGAAAGATGGGGATCATCGAGCTCATGATGTGCACGGTGAACCCACTCGCGATCAGCGCTCCCATCGTGATCGTCACCGTTGTCATCGCGACGATCATGGGCGAGAGAACCAAAGCGAATGAACGGAAGAACCACCACATCAAGAGGAGGATCACGAGCGCGGCGAGCGGCGCTGAGATCGCCATCTGCTTGAACATCTCGACGCCAAACGTGTCTTCCGCAACGGGGAGCCCCGTGATGTAAAACTCATCGGTGTTGTCGCCAAAACCATCAACGATGGTGCGAATCTCTTCAGAGATGCGATGGCTCTGATCCTTGCTCTCGATGGGCACGTAGAGAGCCACACTCTCACCGTCCTCGGACACCACCGTCCCGCGCAGCATCGGCAACCGGAGAGCGGCCTCCTTGATGGCGAGCGCCTCCTCCGGAGTCTTGGGAGGTTGTTCCATCAGCCATTCGAAGCGAATGGTGCCGGGGCCGGCCTGCTCGATGTTGTCCATAGTCGACGGCCCGAGGACATCGCGCGCAATGACGCCATCGATCGACTTCAGCCGCTCGTTGAGCTCGTGAATACGAGCGAGCGACTCAGGATTGAATACGCCCTCCGGCTCGGCCTCGTTCACCACTCCCACGACAATCATGTCGTGCAGAGCGAACTCGTCCTTCGTCTCGTTGTGGAAGACCCTGTCTGGGTCGTTCTCGGAGAGCATGTTCTCCGGGTCGGTGTCGACCTGAATCCGCGGGATCGCCGAACCGAGTCCAATCGTCAGGACGGCCAGGCCGATGAACACCAGGCGTGCGTGCTGAAGTGGAAAGTCGAGAATCCTTTGTTTCATGAGCACATCTATATGACCACATAATCATATAGTCAAGTAGTGATTTTTCGGAGAAGAGCGCTATATAGTGGGGCGATGGCCAAATCCGCCCTAAATCTCCAGAATCTGGAGTCGGTAGCCACACGCTTCCGCATTCTTGGAGTGCCGCTGCGGCTGCAGATCCTGAACGAGCTTGCTGAAGGGGAGCGCACGGTGACGTCGCTCGTCGAAGCGACCGGCAGCACGCAGCCGAACGTGTCGAAGCACCTGACGACACTGCTCGCCCACCGATTGGTCAAGCGCGAGAAGCGAGGAAACTCGGCGTACTACTCGGTCGCCGACCCGGCGGTCTTCGAACTCTGCGAGATCGTGTGCGGCAACATCGAACGCGCGCTCGATGAAGAGCGCCGGGCGTTCGATGGCTAGTTAACGAACGAGCGCCCCGGCAACAACCGGAGCGCTCGACGGTTCAGTCCGTATTCTGTGCTAGCGGCGAGCAAACGAAAGACGAAACGGGGTCTGCATGCTCGCGCGCGCGCGTTGAACTTGGCGTTCCGACAGCCAAACGAGCTCGTTTAGGATCTCGGCTTTGCGCTGCGAGTCTCCACGATGGCCACGCCCGGCGTTCCCGTAGCCGTGGTGACCGCGACCATGTTGGCTGTAGCCACGGGATCGCTTCCGATCGAGCTTCGCGAGCTCGTTGCTGAGGAGACGCAAGCGGTCGGCGTGTCGATGGTTGCGCGGTTCGCGAACGGACTCACGAATCTCGCGCTCGAGCCACGCATCGATTCGGCGATCGACCTTCGCCTGTAGATACCGGTCGCGCTTGGCGCTCGCCTCTTCCCAGCGTTGTGCGATCTGCACGATCTGTGCGAGGTCCTGCCGCTGATCGACGTACACTCGACGCGCATCGTACGCCGCTCGTGACGGCCGATGAACGACGCGCCGGGAATCGTAAACTGCACGCCTGGGCTCCGCGGGGGTGTACGCCAGCCGTGTCACCCGCGACCCACCACCCGATGTGACGACCACTGTGGCTCGTCGCTCCCCGCGCCGATGCTCCTGCGCATCGGCCCGAGACACAGCACCGAACGCCAAAACAAGCATTCCGAAGTGAAGTAGATATCGCATAACAAACCCTCGTCTTTCGTGACGCAAAGCGGGCCAGCCCCGCATTCACCCCCTCAGACCCCCCCAAACCTTACGAACCCCTTAACCCTCGAAAAAGGGGTCAGACCCCTTTTTGAAAGGGTTAAATTGGTTGCGGAATTAACCCCTGGGAAAAGGGGTCTGACCCCTTTTATTGGAGGAGGGCTAGGGGTTTGTTGGCTTGTTGGAGGACGGGGAGAATGCCGGAGGCTTGTTCTAGGGCGCTCCAGAGGGATTGGGCGCGAGTTCGGTAGTCGTCTTGGGAGAGGCGGCCTCGGAGGAGTTCGGTACGAAGGAAGACGAAGGTGGTCTGCACTACATCGTGGAGGCAGTAGTCCCGGATCTCTGCGTGGCGACCGTGTTCGTACATGCTCTGCACCTTGGAGCCGTCGACCTCCATCTTGCCGGGCATGCCGACGAGCTGGGCCAGCGCGGTGAGGCTGGGCATACGACTGGCGCCGTAGTCGGTGAGAACGTCGGCCAAGTCCATGTGACCCTCGTCGCTAAACCGGTAGCGATAGTCCGGCCCTCCGCTTCGACCGGCGTAATATGCCGGAAACTGCACGCCGTGCTTGAGCATACGATTGGCTAGCACGGGCAAATCAAACCGGCGCCCGTTGAACGTCACCATCGTCGGGTGCCGCTCCCCGATGAACTCGGCGAACTCTTGCAACACTTTGGATTCGTCGGGCGGCGCGTCTTCCTCCCCGCCGAACGCCCCCAACTTCAACAACTCATAGTCGTGATCGAGCCAAAGGACGCCGAGCGCGACTACCTGGTGAAAAGGAGCTGGCGGGAATCCACCGACTGCCGCATCCCAGGCGAGGTCGGGATCAGGGACGGTTTCGATGTCGAGGACGAGAAACGAGCGAGCCACCGCATGAAAATAGCCCAAAACTGCCGAAAGGTCCCCAGCCTTAAGACCGGCGTAAGGTTCGAGTCCTTTACTTCACGAGGAGGCCGAGCCTCCCGGAAAGGAATCCTTATGAAGTTCATCAACAAACAAACCATCATCGCTGCCCTCGTCGGCGGCGTAGCGGCCATCACGCTCACGGCAGGCGGTGTCGCGCTTGCCCACGGGGGCGCGCACGGAGGCCCTCACGGGAAGGGAGGCCCCTGGTCGCCCGAGAAAATGGAGGAGCACCTCACGGAGATGACCCAACGCCTCGAGCTCAATGCGGAACAGGAAGCAAATATCCGCAGCATCATGGAAAACGCGGCGACGCAGGGCGAGGAGGTCAAGGAGATGTCCTGGGGCAAGGAGAAGTTCACTGCCATGAAAGACCTTCGTTTCGCGACCGAGGATCAGATCTATGCCAACCTGACCTGTGCGCAGCGTGAGGAGCTTCGACTCCTAAAGCGAGAACACAAAGTCGAGCGAATGGAAGAGCGCTTCGAGCGCCGCCACGGCGAAGAGACGAAGTAACGGAGCACCTGGTGTCCAATCGAATCCTGCTCGTCGAAGATGACCTCGCCCTTGGCCAACAAGTGGTGGAGACACTTTCGCGGGCGGGGTTCGACCCGCACTGGGTCCAAGACGGCGACGCGGCTCGCGGACTCGACCCCGACGAGTACCGCGTCATCGTCTTGGACCTGATGCTTCCCGGCACGTACGGCATGGATCTACTCAAGCGCTACCGCGTGAAGTCTGAAGTCCCGGTCCTGATTCTCAGCGCACGAGACGACACCGCCGACAAGATTCGCGGTCTTCAACTGGGCGCAGACGACTACGTCACCAAGCCGTTCTTCCCGGAAGAACTGATCGCGCGCATCCAAGCGTGCTTGCGGCGACCAAACCTCGTGGGCTCTGACCGGCTCGTCGTCGGGTCCATTCAGCTCGATCTCGAGCGCCGAGAAGTCACAACGAGCGAGGGCACCCTCTCGCTGACCCCGGTTGAATTCGAAATTCTCGCCCTACTCGCCCGCAGGAACGGCTCCGCTGTGACGAGAGACGCACTCGTAGACGCTGCGCTCGACCCAGCGCACGACGGGAGCCGCAGAACCCTCGACGTCCACATCTCGAGGCTCCGCGGCAAACTCGGCAGGGACGCCGCGCAACTCGAAACCGTCTGGGGCATCGGATATCGCCTCTCAGAGCGCGCAT
>CAYZDM010000288.1:0-4793 GCA_964476875.1 uncultured Sandaracinaceae bacterium
TGACGCTCAACAGGCCCGTTACGGACAAGACGAAACAGCAGACGACCGCTTGTCGCGTGACCCCGCTCCACAACGCGCCCAGCACCGCCACATGTGAGAGGAGGAAGGGGAGCGCGGCCAGCTTGTAGTAATTCCGGTCCGGCGAAGCGGCCGCGTCACGCTCCATTGCGGGAGGCTACTCTCAAAGTGACGTGATGCACCCCGAGAGAGTCGCTGTCCGTTAGGGACTGACCATCCTCCTGCGCTGCGATCCTCGTCGTGTCGCACACACTCTTAGCCCTTGACGACCACTTTGAGAGCCGAATTGCACGGTGCTAGATGTCATGTCGCGTACGGCGCTCTGGTACGATTGCAACCGCAGATGGTGTCCAGTTGTAAGCATGGCGACGTAACGAGAGCTCGCAGGGCGTGGCTTTCGCCCGCACTGCTCATCGCGGCGCTCTCACCGGCGGTGCTCGCCATCGTCGTCGGTGGTGAAGACCAGGTCGAGTTCCAGCCGGGCATCCGGAGCCTAGCTGCCAGCCGGTTCCGACGTCGCGTCGATTCGGGCACGTCCCACCGACCCGCAGGCCAAGGTGTGGGTGAACCGCTACTCGGTCTCGGGGCGGCGCCTTAGGTTCCATGGAACAGTTCGGAGAAGGCTGGCCGCTGCTTGCTGCGGATCGACTGGACATACGAGGTTCTCGCCATGAGCTCCCACTCGTCGTAGCGCTCGTCTTCGACAAAGAGGGGGGTTCGTTGGGGCTACTGCACGACGATGATTCGTTCGGTCCACTGGGCGATGTGGTTCGACGTGTCGAGGTCTTGGTACGGAATCGCGAACGCGGTGGAACTCGGGTCCTGCCCGGCGAGTGCCTTGTCGGGCTCGACGGCAACCATCCAGATCAGCATGTCGCCGCCGCTTGGCGAGCGTAGTCCATACTGACGCCTCGACGAGAAGGTCAGCCACTCGAGTCGCTCGCCTTGCTCCTTGTCGCGGCGGAACACGAACGGGGACCATTTGGGAAACGAGTTGGTGAGATCGGTCTCGCCTTGGTCTGCGACACCCGGCGCGTTTGCGTTGTCGAGCCTGATCGGCGTTTGGCCTGGTCCCGCCGGCACAATCCATAGGGCAGCGGTCGGGTCCGCATCGGCATCGCACTCCGATCCGGTTTCGTTGTTTCCGTTGCATGCCGACTCGTTGAAAACCAGCAGTCCGCCGTCCGGTGAGAATCCGGGATAGTAGCGATTCTTCCCGCTTTCGTTCGGGACGATGACCTCGCTTTCGGACCAGTCGGTACCGTCGTGGGTGACCATTTCAATCGAGCCTTTGAACATGCGCTGGTTGGTGCCCTTGATGCCCATCCGCGTGAACGCGATCCGATCGCTGTCAGGAGCCCAATCTGGGTGGTTAGCCGGGTCGACGACGGTCGAACCGGTGTCGATCGACCCCAGCGAGGCACCGGTGTCTCCATTGAACAGCAATAGGTTGTAGTCGGTGGCTCCGCTGTCCGCGTACACGCCGACAAACTGGCTTCCGTCAGGGTTCCAACTCTCGAAGATGCTCCGCGGGGTGGAATCGAAGGGCACTATCGGCGTCTTCGTGGCGACGTCGAGGAGAAGCAAGCGACCATCGTTTTGGCCTCCGGCTTCGGCGACCATCTTCGCGCCATCGCGCGACAATGCGTGGCAGCCGACGCAGGTCCCGCCGGTCTCCTCGGTGCCAAGAAACGCCTCGACCGTCGTTTGCTCGGCCGCGCCGAAGTCGTAGCGCATGATCGCGGTGCCGCCGGAGGTGGTCCAGTAATAGAGCGCCCCGGACACATCATCCAGGGTGAACGATGCACTGAAGGCCTCGGATGCGCCGACCATCGTGCCGTTCGCATCCGTTGCGCGGGCGGCGAACTCCACCGGTGCCCCGCCGCGGTTGGTGCTCGATAGCCAAGTCCAGACTTCCGGATCCGGGGTGTAGATACAGCCCCCGCCGACCGGTGTATGGCATGTGAAGTACACCGTCAGGTCGGTGACCTCGTTCTGGAAGCTCAACTCGAAGACTCCGTTGTCGTCCGTTGGATCGATATGGAACTCGAGCAGTCGAAGGTTTGGCGGTACCACGACGCCGTCGTTGGGATAGACGAGTGTGGGATCGAGGCTTGGGTCTTCGTCGGCCGCTGCGAACACAACGGACGGATCGTTCGGAAGGTCGGTCGAGCTCGGGTCGTTGTATGTGCGTCTGAGCTTGAAGCGGATGTCGGTCAGGCCGACAATACTACCTGCTTGAGCGCGGACCGCGGTGCTCCCGCCTTTGACGGCGGTGGGGGTGAGCACGTTCGCGTCGAAATTGCCGAGGCTGGAGTCGGCGAGCGCGAAGCTGACTTCGTTGGTGACGTCGCGGGTGCTTGCGTCGTCAAAGGTGCCCGTCGCCGTGAACGAAACCCCTGCTGGGGTGCTCCCGTCTACAATCACTTCGAGGTCTCCAGGACTGACCGCGATCGAGACGAGCCCGTCGATCACTCCGGAACCGCCCGAGCCGCCGACGCCTCCAGCCGCGCCGCTGTCGCTACAGCCGAAGACCAGCAATGCGCACAGGGCGCCGCCCAAACTGAATTTTCCTCCCATGGAACCCCCACCACTAGATTAGCAGGAAGGGCAGGGTGTCCGCATAGCCGCGCGCGACTAGCAATTTGCGGCCCTTTGTTACTTCGAGAATGAACTACACTTCCGGCGCATGAGAGAAGCACAGTTCGGCGGCATCACGGTTCGGTTGACGGGAGGGGACGATCGCGAGGGGGGCGGCGACGGCCCGCTCGTCATCTTGATGCATGGCTTTGGTGCGCCGGGGACCGACTTGGTTGGGCTATGGAGGGTCCTCGACGTGCCGCGCAGCGTGCGCTTTGCATTCCCCGAGGCGCCGCACGAACTTCCAGGCATGCCAGGTGCCCGCGCTTGGTGGAATCTCGATCTCGCGCGCGCGGAGCGGGCCATGGCGGAAGGGCCGAGGAGCTACGCGACCGAGATCCCTCCGGGTATGGAGGACGCGACCGACCTCGTCGTTCAGATGATCGAGGCCATGCAAGCGGAGCTCGCCGTTCCGAACGAGCGACTGATCGTCGGCGGCTTCTCGCAAGGTTCCATGGCGGCGTGCAATGCGGTCTTCACGAGGAATCTGGCTCCGGGTGCTCTGGTTGTTCTCTCCGGTACACCCGTGAACCTCGAAGCTTGGAAGGCCGGCATGGCGCTCTGCGGTGATCTGCCTGTGTTCCAGAGCCACGGACAGCAAGACCCACTGCTTTCGTTTCAGGCTGCCGAAGATCTCAACGAGGCGATGGGCGCGGCCGGCTTGGCCACGCAATGGGTCCCGTTTCGGGGAGGCCACGAGCTTCCGATGCCGGTGCTCAAGGGTCTAGGCGAGTTCCTGTCGGACTTCGAACCCTCAATTTGACCTCGCGTGAACAGACCGGTACCTCGATGGCATGAGATCGCTATCCATTCGCGTTGTGGTGGGGTCGTTGGTGATGTTGGCGCTCGCATGTTCGAAGCCTGCGGAACCGGCGCCTCAGGAAGCCACTGTCCAAGACGAAGTCGTCCAGGAGATCGCTGCCCAGGAGGTCGTGGCTCCGGCGCATGTTGACCCGGCGGGTGTTCTACCGAGCGACATCTTCGAGGACGAGGCAGCCCCGGGGGGCACCAGGCCCCCGATGCCGACCGACCATCGCCTGCAACTAGGGATCGACGGAGACTCCGGGTACCAGCAGACGGAGCTCACGCCCGAGGAACTCGCCGCCGCTAGGGCGGCCGGCGAGCGCGAAGATAAAGCATCCGCCGAAGCAGTTTCCGCCGAAGCCGCGTCCAACGAACCATCCCAGCGTGCCGAAACCGACGAACCGTCGAACGCCGAAGACGCGGACGACGCAGAGTATCGGGAGGGTTATCGCGATCCTCTCTACCGCGAACGTGTGCGAGAGCCTGTGCGGCGGGAAGTCAGGCGGGATGCGGTGGACGGCGCAGAAGAGCCGAGGCGCGAGGAGAGCCCACGCGAGCCCGTCCGTAGCGCTCCTCACGGCGAGCGAGTTCGATAGCGTAGGATTGACGATTCATGGAAACGCAACGCGACTCGCGCACCGCCGCGTTCTTCGATCTCGATCGCACGTTGCTCGACATGAACAGTTCCACGCTTTGGGCGAAGCACGAACTGCGTGGTGGCAAGATTTCGATTCGGCAGTTCGGTCGAGTCTTGGTTTGGAACGTGCTCTATCACTTGTCGCTGATCGACATTGAAACCGCCTTCCAGGAAGCGGTGACCCACTACCGTGGACGTTCCTACGAGGGGCTCGATAGAGAGACGCGTGACTGGTTCGCGCGCGACGTTGCCCATCATCTTCGTCCAGGCGCCGGTCGTGCGTTGCGCGAACACCGGGAGCAAAGCCACCACCTCGTTCTCTTGACCAGTGCATCCGCGTTTGCTTCACGCGCGGCCCGCGATACTTGGCAGCTCGACGACTTCCTCTCGAACGATTTTCCCGCGGACGAACGCGGGGCGCTTCGAGGAACCTTCGCGCCGCCTCTCTGTCACGGGGCTGGCAAGGTTCAGCGAGCGGAAGCGTGGGCTTCGGAGCGAGGCATCAACCTGGCGGACTGCTACTTCTACACCGACTCCTACAGTGACGCTCCGATGCTGAAGGCCGTTGGCTATCCCCGCGTGGTCAGCCCCGACCCTCGACTCAAGCGTGCCGCCCGGCAACGAGGCTGGCCCATCCTGCAATGGTGAGCGCGACGGGGTCGAATCTTCGTGGCACAGCATTCGCTCGAGCTGC
>CAYZDM010000289.1:0-4791 GCA_964476875.1 uncultured Sandaracinaceae bacterium
TGAACGCCACGATGTCCGAGCGGCTGTGACCGCTGTTCCGAAGCTCTCGGTAGACCGACTTCGCGATAATCCGAACGCCACGGCTGTCCGCCGCCTGGGCCTTCGGGTCTGGTGTTCTAGTTGCCCCCATCTTGCCCGAGGATGATGCAGTTTGCGTGCCACTTCTAGAAAACGGCAAAAGCCTGGGTTTCCGCACACACTTTACACAGCAATTTACAAGGAAGGGCACCTTTTGCCACACCTGACTCCAAAAAACTCACACTCCCCCCCAGGTGCGAAAGTGGTTGCGCATTTCGCAGCCAGGCGCGTACCTGGGTGCGCACGTAACCTCCCGAGAAGACCCACATTTCGGCTACCTGGCCGATTTTGAGTCATTCGGATTCGAGGGCGGTACGGAGCTGCCGCAGGGCGCTGGTGTGGAGCCGGCTCGCCCACGACTTGGAGATGCCGAGCTCCTTGGCCATCCCGTCGATGGATCGACCCTCGAAATAGAAACCGCGGACCAGAACCCGCTGACGCGGAGAGAGCGCGGGCAGCGCCGCTAGAAGCCGGCTGATGCTCTCGTTCTTGAGTAGGGCCGCCTCCGGGCTTTCGTCGCCCAGGCCTCCCTGCATGACACTCGCCGTCGTGAGCGTGGCGCTCATCCGCGTAAAGGCCTGGTCGAGCGCGGTGGGAAGGGCTGTTGGGGTGGTCTCCGCCGCCGCTTGGAACCTCTCATGGGCCCTTCGGGGAAGCTGAGACATTTTGCGGACCCCATCCAACATGGCGCCTCGGACGCGATGATAGGCGAACGTCCGAAATCGGACGCCTCGGCTGGGGTCAAAACGGTGGCGTGCCTCCAGTAGACCTCCGAAACCAAAGGCGACCAGGTCGTCGAGATCGCCCCGGAGGGACAGCTCTCGTCGTAGTCGACGCGCCAGACCGTGGACCATTTGCTCGTGCTCGATGATGAACTGGGTGCCTTGCATACCGCCTCCTGAACAGAAATTCTTTAGCCAAGTGGGTGAATGAAGTCAAACAGACCACATTGACCTACATGCTACAGGGGCTAGGCGACCTAGGGTCTCTGCGGTATATCCGCCCTGTGAAGCAGGCGCGTCCAGGGATTGCGAGTGCAAATCGTCCCCGTGTGGGGCCGTTTGCGACGCTGATCGACGAAATCCTGGATGACGACAGCGCGCTCGATGGGCTGGCGTTCGCGTACAGCGAGCTCGAAGAGCCGGACCGTCAGGCGTTGGCTCGGGCCGTCCTCCAGGATTCAGGCAACCCCACCAAGGCGTTGTTAGCCCTGCTCACGGTCGAAGAGAGCCCAAGGCTTCAGCAACGACTAGTGGGCCTGATCCGAAAGCATGGCGAACCGGAGCACTCCGCATTCCTCACCGGGACGGAGACCAATGGCTGCGCATGGTTGGTCCTGTCCCTCGCAGGCATGGAGGCAGAGGCGCTACGCCTCACCTGGAAAGAGAACCAGCTCGAGGACATCGAGATCAAACCTCGGGCGCCACTCGAAGCGGAGCTACCGAGAGCCCCCACAACGATCGGGATGGCGGTCGAGAGGTTGTCGCCCCTGCTGTGGCGGCATATTCGATCCGGACAGGAGTTGCCCGATGGGGTCGAGCGCTTCGCCGGATTCTTCTCGTTGAGCTGATGCGCAGCCGTGCAGTTGGCGCGGCCTATTCGTGACCGTTGCCGTTGCCGAGCAGCGCGCCTTCGAACTTCGTCGTTTCCATCAGTGAACCGTCTTCGGCATCACGGCGGACCATGAAGTAGTGCCGCGTGACGGAATTGTTGTCCTCGCGCGCCACCACCATGATCGAGTTCGTCCCCGGATGCACCGGAATCTCCGCGTCGAAGATGAGCTCTTGGGGGGTGGTGCTGCCCTGGTTCGACTCGTAGAAAACCTTGTGCCCGCCGGTCGAGATATACAGGTCCCGGATCCGCTGATTGTCGAACGCCTTGCCCTGCACTCGAAAGACATCGCCCTGGGTCACAAAGGTGTCTAGGCCCGCCAGCTCGATCTCTGGAGAGGCGTGACCCGTCACCCAGGCGAGGCCTGGCTGCTTGGCCACAGGGCCCTGTGCCGGAGAGACGGTTGCGGCAGCCACCCAGCCCGGGCGTCCACCGCCAAGGTCGATGCGCGCAAACGCTCCCTTCGAAGCCGTCTGCAGCAGACGTACGGGCTGATCCACGGTCGCGATCACCGGAGCGGCAGCGCCGGGCCACTCGCGAACCGCCGTGCCGGCCTGCAGGCTGACCACGCGCCGCGCGGACAACTTCGTCACCGAACCCGCGTCCCGGTGAACCGGAACCTTGAGCTTGTGGCTCGCGGATGCTCGGAGCTCGGTGTCGACGACCCCCATGAGAAGCGTGGCCTCGTCCTCCTCGAACTCTGGCAGCACCTGGAACGTGAAGGGCACGACCCATTCCTCGCCGGCACGCAGCGTGTCCCTTTGGAAGCGGCCATCGTGGAGCAACACGCCTTCACCGCTCTTGTTCTGTAGGTTGGCCAGAACTTCGAAACTGTCGACGTCGCTGACGTTCTTGACGGTGAAGTACAAGGTAACCTCTTCGCCGGGCTGCACCCGACCATCACCGTTGCCCTCGATGTTGTCCGCGACCTGGAGGCCGTACGCAAAACGTGGCCGGGGGAGGGCTTGAATGGTCGCGCGCACCTCAACCGAATCTGGAGCGTGTCCGTGCGCCTCCTCGAAGTCGACGAAAATCGCGTCGGCGCGATCCATCATGCTTCGCGGCACGCGGCAAACCCGCTTGTCATCTTCTTCGGTCGTGCAGGAACCGAGCGTGGTCTTCCAAGAACGGGTCTGCCCAGGCGCCAGCTTTCCGAACACCAGTTCCCGACCCTCGAACCAGGGGTTGTCGCTCCTCGTGGTCGCGCGCAACTGATACAGAGGGTGGTCGCCTTCGTTGGTGACCTCTACCGTCAGCGACAGCGGATCGCCGGCGCGGGTTGGCTTGTCGCCCGACGAGGTCTTTGCAACCACCAGAACCTTGCTTGCGCCCTTGTCCGAACCTTCGGTCCAGTCGATCCCGAGCTTCTGGAGGTCACGGACGACCTTCTCGGTTTCCTGAGCCTGCACCCGTTCGATGGTCGGCTCCGAGGCGCGCAACATCTGAAGTCGCTTCGGCGACTTCGCGTTCAGCACGAGATTCCGAGAGAAACGAATCAGGAAGTTCTCCTGGTCTTCGTTCTCCTCCTCGCCTGGTTCCGCCTCGAGCAGACGTTGGCGCAGCTCCGGATTGAGGTAGTAGCCCATCACGACGGCCGGACGCTGCGAATCGGTCGCGCTCGCATGGGTGAGATGCGCTTCCAAATCGCCCTCGCGAAGAAAGAACTGATCGACCTTGAGATCCATAGCCTCCTTGTCGACAGTCATCGGGCTGATGGCGATGTCGGGCACGATGCCGACGCCCTGAATCGAGACGTCACCCGGCGTGAGGTACTGGGCCACCGTGAGCTTCAGGGCCGAGTCGTCTTGCAGCTTGTAGAGGACCTGAACCGATCCCTTGCCGAAGCTCTGCTCGCCGATGATCAGCGCACGGTCGTGGTTCTTGAGGGCGCCCGCCACGATTTCACTCGCCGACGCGCTCATCCCGTTGATCAACAGCACGATCGGGTAACGGGGCTCGGTGCCACCACGCTCGGCAAACTCTTCGGTACGCTCTCGCGGATCCTGTGAGGACGTGGTGACGATCGGGCCGTCGTCGAGGAAGGTGTCCGCGACCTGAACGGCCTGATCTAGGAGCCCGCCAGGATTGCCACGGAGATCGAGAACGAGTCCGACCATTCGCTTCTTGTGAAGCGCGGCCAACGCCCGATGCAGATCGTCGTTGGTGTTGCCCTGGAAGTTCTTGATCTTGATGTAGCCAACGCCATCCCGGAGCATGCGATGGTCGACTGAGGGAATCTGGATTCGGGCGCGGGTTAGCTCGACCGGACGGGGCTTGCTCCAGACCTCAGCCTTGTTCTGGCGACGAATGAAGATCTTGACCTTCGAGCCCGGCTTGCCTCTCAACCGATTGACCGCCTCTTGAAGCGGCATGTTGAGCGTCGACTCTGCGTTGATCTTCGCGATTCGGTCGCCGCGCTGGAGCCCCGCCTTACTGGCAGGCGTGTCGGGCATCGGCTTGATCACGGTGAGATGGCCATCCCGAATCGAGATGACGATCCCCAGGCCACCAAACTCGCCGCGAGTGCTGGTCTGCATCTCCAGAAACTGTTCGGGCAAAAGCAGGGTCGTATGCGGGTCGAGGGTCTTGAGCATCCCGTTGACCGCGCTGTACTCGACACGACTGAGCTCGATGTCCTCTTCGTCCTTCAGTTCTTCCTGGAGGAACGCGAACACGTCTCGAAACCGGCCGGCCAGCTCCCAGGGGCTGGACACGTCGGAGACCTTAAACTCACTCTCCGCGCTGTTGACCTGGACCTTCAGCGTGTCGGCGCCTTCCTGGTAGTGCACCAGAACCGGCGGCACGTTCTTCTGAATCTCGTCGAGGCCAGCCAGCATCATGCGCTGGTGGTCGATTCGCCTCGGGTCGACGTAGTCGTCGTTCACCTGATGGATCACCCGGTTCATCACCTGCAGCTTGGTGAGGTCCCAGGGCGTCTTCTGGCGCGCGGCCATCGCCCTCGGGGAGGTGTCGAGGTCGATCTGAAGGCCGTTTTGAATCGGCCAACCAAAGGAAATGGTAAACGCCGCAAGGACGACCACCAAACCAAGTAAGGGCTTCCAGAGTCTACTCATTCGATTTTTTTCGGGGGGCAAGAAGGGG
>CAYZDM010000290.1:0-4778 GCA_964476875.1 uncultured Sandaracinaceae bacterium
TTGTCACGTCACTTCACGTGTCAAGCGGAAGCGCACATGAATTATACATAACTTTAGTCTATTTGAGCCAAATGTTTTGCAATGTCAGCGTTCAACACTTTGTAATCATTGATAAACGTATGTTTATCAGACGACGTTGGAAAGCTGAAGAAAGTTTCTGCTCCCGCACTGTCGCCGGAGATCGCAACCGAGAAGAAGAGATCGGCTACGGGAGGCAACCTGCTCCGAGCGCGTTGACCGGCATCCGCTCTAGGACTACATTTCGCCCCAGCTGGTGCGCTACCCGGCTGCACCGAAAGGGCGGGGACGCGCGAAGTTCGACGCGGATGCCGTAAATAGACACTTCGCAGCGCCCATTCAACCGATACGCCTGCCAATCAGGCGTAAAGGAAGTTTTTTGGCGAGATAAGGAGTCCCGATGCAAGCGGGAACATACGAGTTCAAGGTTGGCGACAAGGCCATCTACCCCAAACAGGGCGTCACCGAAGTCGTTTCCATCGAGGAGCGGAAAATCGGTACGGCCACGATGGAATTCTACGTACTGAAACCACTGGATGCGAAGAACAACGACAGGATCCGAGTGGCGGTCAAGCAGGCCAAGAAGGTGGGGCTGAGGCCTCCGATCTCCGAGAGTGACATCAAGGAGATTTTCGTGCTGCTCGAGGAGCAGCCTGTCGTTTTCGACAATCAGACATGGAATCGGCGCTACCGCGGTTTCATGGACAAAATCAAGACCGGCTCGGTTTTTGACGTGGCAGAGGTCATGCGTGACCTGTATCGGCTTCAAGTCGAGAAATCTCTGTCCTTCGGCGAGAAGAAAATGCTGGAGACCGCGCGCAATCTGGTCGTGAAGGAGATCGCAGTGGCGCGCTCCAGAAGCGAAGAGAGCACGCAGACCGAGATCGAGCAGATCTTCGAGAAGAACTAGCTCTTCCGATGAATCCCGACGGTGGCCTGCGCGCTCGGCATTTCATGCCGCGACGGGTCAACCGCTTCGTGCAGAATCGCTCCTGAAGCCCACACGCTCGGTCGACCGCGTCTGATCCCCGACAACGCTGACAACGGAAACACGAATGGCGAACAACACACTTCTGATCAACGTCGACATTGGAGAGACGAGGGTCGGTCTCATTGCGGACGGTGTCCTCCGTGAGCTCTACGTCGAGCGGCGTCATCACCGCTCACCGGTAGGCAGTATCTACCTCGGCCGTGTGACGCGCGTCCTGCCCGGCATGCAGGCCGCGTTCATCGACATCGGACTCGACCGCGCAGCCTTTCTTCACGTGGAAGACCTCCAGGCGGAACCTGGCACCGAGGAAGAAGGCGAAGGAAACGAGAAGCGGGGCGCCTCAAAAGGGCGGCGTAACCGCGTTTCCAGAAAGACTCCGATTCGAGACCTTCTCAACGAGGGGCAGCAGCTCATGGTGCAGGTCTCCAAAGGACCGATCGGCACCAAGGGCGCGCGCGTGACGAGCCACGTGGCACTCCCGGGGCGGTATGTCGTGTTCATGCCGACGGTCGACCACGTCGGCGTGTCGAAACGAATCGGCAACGATCGCGAGAGGCGCCGGCTCAAAGAGGTCATCGATTCGGTGAAGCCTCCGCAGGGCGGTGTCGTCGTTAGGACGCTCGCGCAGGGACTCACCAAGAAGAAGCTGAAGGCCGACATTGGGTACCTGGTGCAGCTCTGGGAACAGACCGAGAGGTCCCGCGACGCCGCCAAGAAGGCCCCCACGATGATCCACGAGGAGCCCGATCTCGTGATCCAGTCGGCACGGGACCTCTTCACTGAAGATGTCAGCGAAATCGTCGTCGATGATCGCGACGAATACCAGCGCCTCAAGGAGTTCTTGACGCTGTTCTTGCCGGAGCGCGCCAACGACCTCCGGCTGTATGAGGGCCAGGAACCGCTATTCGACGAGTACGGGATCGAGGAAGAGATCACCCGCGCCCTGTCTCGCAAGGTTCAGCTGCCCTCTGGTGGGCACCTCGTGATCGACCAGGCAGAGGCGTTGACGGCAATCGACGTCAACACGGGGAGATTCACCGGCAAGGGACATGACGTCGAGCAAACGATCCTCCAAACCAATCTCGAGGCGGTTCGTGAGATCGCCTATCAGTTGCTGTTTCGAAACATCGGCGGACTGATCGTGCTGGACTTCATCGACATGGAGCGGCACGCGCACCGAGAGAAGGTGTTCAAGGCGTTTCTCGCGGCGCTCAAGAACGACAAGTCTAGGACCACCGCGATTCGAATCAGTGAACTGGGGCTGGTCGAAATGACCCGAAAGCGAACTCGGCAATCGCTCGGGCGAACGCTGTACGAACCATGCTTCTTCTGTGACGGAACGGGACTCCTGCAATCGAAGGAAACCGTATGCCACGAGATCTTCAGGCAGATGCGCCGGGAGCGGGACTCCCTCCCCGGCTACAAGATCGTCATCAGCGCTCACCCCGCGGTCTGCGATATGCTCGATCGCGAGGAAAAGGCCTCTGTGGCTGAGGCTGCGCGACGTTTCCAACGACGCATCGAATTGAAGCCGAGAAACGACTATCATCTGGAGCAGTTCGACCTGACGGGAGTCTGACGTTTCGATGAGCATCGACGACGGCCAACGGATCGAGAAGCGGATCACGATCAACAAGGAGTTCGAGTCGTTCGATGCATTCGTTCACGAGTACGTGACGAACGTGTCCCGTTCCGGCGTTTTCATCCGCTCCAAGGAACCACTTCCGATCGGCACCGAAGTCGACCTCACGTTCACCGTGATCATGGACGACATCGAAACAATCGAAGGCGCCGGCCGCGTGGTCCGCGTCCAAGACGATCCCCCCGGCATGGCCGTGGCCTTCACCAAGCTCACCAAACACTCCGAAGACCTCCTAAGCCGCCTCCTAACCGTCCACCCATGAAAAAGGGGACAGTCCCCTTTTTTAGTCCGTGGTTAGGTAGGACTTTTCTAGGAGGGAGACGACTACTTCGGCTACCGCGGGGTCGGGTTTGCCGGCGTGGTTCATCATCTCGACCAAGGTTCCGTGGTTGAGCGCTAGCTGGATGACGTCGAGTTCTTCTGGTGTCGCGTCCCGGAGCGGCGTCTCAAGAGGAGAGCTGATGGCGATTGTCGACTGCAGCGACGGCAGTGCATCTCCGAGGCGCATCATCTCGTCGAGCTGGCGCATGCCTTCCATCAAGAGACCCTCGATGCTGCTCTTAATCTCAGATGGAAACGTGCGTTCAACTTTGGGGAGCAGATCGAAGGTGCCCTTGTCCCAGACCAGCACGCGATAGAAAGCCTTGTCAGGCGGCACTGATTCGTCGCCGTTGACGACCGCAAACTGCACCATGCCGTCTTCGAGGTAGATCGAACCGACGTCGGTCTCGGTGGTGATCTGCAACACCCCCGTCTTCTTGGATGCCGAGAAGAGCTGAAGAAGGTCCGGAAGCGGTACCTCCGCTATCGAGCCGGTCATCGTGCTCACAGCGGAGGGACGTGCACTTGAAGCGGCTGCGTCCATTTTTGCCTTTGCATCTTGCACGGAGGCGGACCCATCGGAGGCGACAACCTTGATGATGCTCGTGCCGATCAGAATACGATCGCCCTCTGCCAACTTGGTCCGCGTGATCTTCTCGCCGTTGACGAAGCTTCCGTTCGTCGACCCAAGGTCTTCGAGGAAGATGTCTCCGCCTTCGACGGAAATCTTGGCGTGACGCCTGGAAACCATGTCCTCGACGAGAACCATCTCGAGCTCGCTGGAGCGCCCGATGACAATCTCCCCGTCTTCAGGAAGGGGGAACTCCCCACCCTGGTACTTCCCAGAGATGAAACGCAGCGCCAGCGGCAACGCTAGACCTTCGATGACCAATTCCCCTCGCTCAGACCCCATTGTAGCGAAACCCCACCTTCAATCAGAGTTAAGGCTAGGAGGTGGCGGTGCAAGCGGTCAAGCCTTTGGCGGGGAAAGGGGGTGAACAGACGTCTATGGGTTGCGGAGGACGGCGTGATAGAAGCTCAAAGATGGCCCGTGCGGCGGCTGCGATGGCTTGTCTACTGGGGCTTTTGGGGGCGATTCCGGCGGAAGCCCAGACCAAGGACCTCTCCAAGCGGTGGCGGACCGTCCGGAGCGAGCATTTTGAGGTCACCTACCCGGAGCCTTTGGCCCTGGTCGCTCGCCGGGTCCTGGCCATCGCCGAAAGGGCGAACGCGAAGCTAGCCCCAATCCTCGGTCATCAGCCCAAGAAGCGGGTCCAGATCATTCTGAACGACGAGGTCGACGCTGCCAACGGCAACGCCAACCCGCTCCACTACAACACGATTCGGCTCTTTGTGAGCGCCCCAGACGACCTCTCCGTGCTCGGGGACTTCGACGACTGGCTCACCGTCCTCGTCACGCACGAACACACTCACATCCTGCATCTCGACAACATCGGCGGCCTCCCCGCCGTCATCAACAAGATCCTCGGCAAGGTCTGGGCGCCCAACATGCTCGAACCTCGATGGATCATCGAAGGGATCGCCACCTACTTGGAATCGGCAGAGACCGCCGGAGGACGCATGCGCTCGACGCAGTTCGAGATGTACATGCGCATGGCTGTCCTCGAAGACAACATCCTTCACTTCGACACGCTCAACAATCGAACCGACTATTGGCCGCACGGCGACATCTCGTACCTCTACGGCTCGCGGTTCATCAACTGGCTAGTTGAGCAGTACGGCGAAGAGCTCATCCATGAGATGGCTAGGTGGTACGGAAGCCGCGCTATTCCGTTCAGCATCAAC
>CAYZDM010000291.1:0-4756 GCA_964476875.1 uncultured Sandaracinaceae bacterium
AGCCCATCCCGCCCGGCAAATGCAACGTCCCAATCACCCAACCCGTAGGCGTAAACAGCCGCACCGTTGTCGCAAAAGGGGACACTCTTCAGGTTCCTAAATACCTGATATTGGGTGACTTCTGCGAGAAAGATCGCAGCGACTATCCCGGCCTGACTGCGCACGGAGCATTAGGGAGGCCCAGTGGAGGTCGTTGCGATCTTCGGCTGAGAACGGCTGTTATTTCGGGGGGTTGGGAGGGGGGGGAGTGTCCCCTAGGTGTTTGGCTA
Organism: uncultured Sandaracinaceae bacterium; assembly: GCA_964476875.1. Taxonomy (GTDB): domain Bacteria; phylum Myxococcota_A; class Polyangia; order Polyangiales; family Houyiibacteriaceae; genus SG8-38. The sequence goes on from CAYZDM010000291.1 coordinate 270, forward strand.
CTGTGCGGCGGTCTATTTTTAGGGTGGTGGCGGCTTGGGTGTACGAGCCTTGTTGGGTGTAGACCCAGTTGGTGTAGGCGGAGATGACCTGGTTTAGGTCGGCCTGGGCGGTTCGCATTTGGTGGAATAGCTCGTCGAGCTCGTCGGATTTGGTCGGAGTCGCGCGGGGTAGGTATTGGCCGTGAATCAGAAGGTTGCGGACGCATTGGTCGAGCTCTCGGATGTTGCCGGGCCAACGATAGTCGTGGCCGACGCCTTGCTCGATTCCGGTCATGACCTCCTCGAACGTGGGTTGATCAGGCGTCCCAAGATTGCGTTGCACCAATACGCCGACCAGATGCGCCAGCTCGTCGACGTTCCCGGCTATCTGCGCGTGTAGCGTCGGTGTCCGGATGACGTCGGAGCAAAGGCGGTAGTAGAGGTCTTCGCGGAATCGACCGGTCGCCATCTCACGCGGCAAGTCCCGGTTCGTAGCGGCCACGACTTTGCCGCCAAAGGTCCGCGGATCGGTGTCCCCCAAGCGATGAAACCCACGTGACTGCAGTACCCTGAGGAGCTTCACCTGCACCTCCGGGTCGAGCTCGCCGATCTCGTCGAGGAAGATCGTTTCACTCGGAGACCTGCCCTCGAGGTGGCCCATCCGATCGGCAATCGCGCCCGTAAACGCACCCTTCTTGTGGCCGAAAAGGTCTGACTCGATGAGGGTTTTGGACATGGCCGCTAGGTGAATTGGGTGGAACGCGGTTCGGAAGTCTCGCGCGAACTGCCGGCGTCCTTCGTCGAACGGAATGAAAGACGACAAGCCGATCGCGCGAGCCACGAGCTCCTTGCCGGTTCCCGACGGTCCCAAGATCAACGTGCTGGCTTCATGCATCCGCCCTTGTAGGTGGGCGAGGTAGCGCCACGGATCGTGCGTGAAGAGCGACTCCCATACGCTCGCTCGCAGCTTGGCAGCAGCAAGGGAGGTCCCGAGAATCTGGTGAAACACGAAATGGAACGCCCGGCGTGTTTGGAAGAATAACGCGAACAAGTCCGCGGCCGTCGGTGCCCATCGCGGCGGATCGATGAACTGAAAGAGCTCGACGAAGTCCTTCCTGAACGCATCGTAGAACGCAACGGTCCCAGCCGCGGAGTCGGCGATGATCGACTCGTAGAGCGCGTTGTCGTGGCGGTAATACAACACATAGAGAGCCACACCTCGGATCAGCTCGCGCTCGACCTCGGTGGTTGCCTCGCCACGAGTTAGACGCGCCTGCGCCTCGGCCATCTGTCGTTCGGCCTCTTCCTGGATAGCCGGGAGTGCGGGGTCCCCGAGAGGCCAATCGAGCGGACGGCTCCACAGCGACGTGCGTGCCACCTCCTTCCCTACGATGATCGCTTCGAGCTTCGGACGCTCCGGACCGAATGGGTTGGTGAAGCCGAGCTTCCCAATGGCATCGAGCCGGGCCGCCGTCTGGGAGTCAAACATGTACATAGATTGTACAGCCGATGTACATTCTATGCTCAATCATGATCGCGACTAGTATTTTTCCTCAATGATTTCAGGCTTTTCTATCCTGGCACGGTATCTGCTTTTCTTGGCGTCAGGAGGTCTAGATGAGCCGAATGAAACGATGGACGATGAGTGTGACCAGCTGGGTCGATGGAATACTGGCGCAGGTGGAGAACCATGAGGCCGCGGTGAGCGCTGCGGTCGGGCGGGTCTGCCAGGCCACGGCGCGATCCCGAGTTCAGCTCAAGCGAGTGGAGCGCGACCAACAGGCGCTGCGCCAGAGCCTCTCAGAGGAGGAGCAGGCCGTCGATGCTTGGCGCCGTCGGGCGAAGTCCGCGGACGATGAGGAAGTCGCCCTCGAGTGCCTGCGCCGGCACAAGGCCGGAGAGCGACGCGTGCTGCAACTCAGGCAGCGACTGGTCGAGCACGAACGCTGCCACAAAGAGTTGAGTGAGGGCGTTCGAGTCTTGAATGCTCGACTGAGCGAACTCACAGAGCGCAAGAACCTGATGCGCACCCGCCAATCGCGCGCCGAGGCCGCGCACGGAATGGCAAACGCGTCTGGCCCAGTCGGTGACCTGGAGGACGTGTTCGAACGTTGGGAATCGCGCGTCGGTGAGATCGAGATCGCAGGAGAGTGCGCCGACCCGATCGATGCCTTCGAAGCGGAGCTCGATGCGGCAGACGAATGCGTCGACCTTCGCCTCGAGCTCGAAGAACTCCGCTCGGAGCAGTCGTAGGAGGCCATATGGAGACACGATTACAACAGGTGTTTCAAACGCTCCGCTGGTGCGGCGCCACGATGATCATCGCGGCGGCCGGCACATTCTTGGTGCAAGGCTGGGATCAGGTCGACGACGTGACCCGCTACCTCGCCTTGCTCGGAACGACGGTACTGCTGCCGGCCCTTGCCTACGTGTGCGGGATCCATTGGCAAGAGGGGCGCAGCGCCCGGGTACTCATGATCACGCTCCTCGCGCTGATTCCCATTCACGCCGGGGTGCTCGGAGGCTTCGTCTTCTCGCAGTTCGGGGATACGACGACGGCGATCGCATCGGTGGCGCAGTGGGTAGCGCCGAGTCCCCCCGCAGCGGTGCTGCTCGTCCTGGGGGCGGCTGTCACGTTGATTCCTTTGATGTGGGCATCCTTCCGCGTATTGGAGCGCCCTCACGCGACTTGGCTCACGGCCGCAAGCGCGGGAACGCACGCACTGCTGCTGTTCCCCGATCGGAGCCCGCTCGCGGGGGCGCTGACACTCATCCCAGTCCTCGCAATCGCGACCTGGATGGCACTCCGAGTCAGGCCGCAAACCCTCGAGTGTCGGCTGGCCGTCGCCACGATTGCCGCCCCCGCGGTGCTGATCGCCGCACGCCAAGTACTCTTCTACGACGTCTCCAACGTCTTCTGGGGAACCATCTTGATGGCGAGCGCGTGCGCGCTGTTCGCCATCGGCAGGCAGAGTAAGGGGTTGGTGGCGGAACCATTGTCGATCGTTCCCATGTTGGTCGGTGTCGCCGCGTTCGTGGACCCGATCGGTGAGTGGGCAGGTTTCCACCTCTCCAGCTACTGGTTGCTCTTTGGCGCCGCCTCGGCGGTCCCTCTCCTCGTGTTCGCGTGGCGTAGCTCTCGAAGTTCGGCAGTCTTCATCCGATCGGTCGTCGCCTTGAACGCGACAACAACAACGCTGAGTTTGCTGACCAACCCAGGGCCTTGGGCGGCGCTTCAAGCGATCGCGTTCGGACTCGGCCTACTGAGCTACGGCTGGGTAACTCGTCGTCGACCAGCCCTCTACGCGGGCATCGCGCTGGCGGCGTTTGGATTCATCATCGAGGTCGTGCACGCCATCGAGGTGTTCCAGCCCAGCGGTTGGCTCGCCCTCGCCGGTTTCGGCTTCGCGCTGGTGGCCTTGACGGCGTGGCTCGAGCGAAGAGCCCGCGCTGCCAAACTGTCCCTTCCCGTAGAAGAGCCGCTGCCACAATGACACGCAAATGGTTGAGATTGGTCACGTTTTCGCCGAAATCTAAGGGGAAATCGCTACCCTTGGCACTGGCACGGCCCGTGCATTGTCTAGGGTCGTCATGCACCGAACGGGTATCTATCTCCTTGTCGTCCTATCGATCGTAGTCGGGGCTGCAGCGGCCACCGATGCCGCTGTGGTTACCGACCGCGAGCGTATGGATGAGTTCGTCGAGTCGGTCACCGGCCGCGTGTCCAAGTCGCGCATCGACAATGCCCTCAGCTACGCGGACCCGTCCAAAGTGACGATGGAGCTCGTGCACGAAGGCCACCGGCGCCGCTACAACGACCGCAACGCGTCCGCGCTCAAACCGGACGCACGCAAGGCGCTCGCCTCACTCGAAGGTTCGAGGCTGCACCTCATTCAGGAAAGCATCTCGCTCGACGGCGAGCGCGCACGAATCGCACTTCGTCTCCGCACCGATGTCGGCCTCGCGAACACCGTCTTCGATCTGCGACGCGAGAACGATGAGTGGATTCTGCGCCGCGTGATCGTCAACTAGCGTTCGTCGAAGCGAACGTCACTGGCGTCGACACCCTCTACGCGAAGCACCTTGATGCGCGCACGGTCGCCGCGCAGAATCTGGATATCGGACTTCGCGACCCCTAGCGCCTTCGCTAGTAGCTTCCGCAGTGCCTCGTTGGCAGCGCCATCGACGGGCGGCGCGGTCAGGGCAACTTTGAGGGCACCGTCCTGAACACCGATCACGCGATTGCGGCTGGCACGCGGCGCGACACGGACTTCAAACGTGACCGCGCCATCTTGCTGTTGAATGCGTAGCTCGTTCATCGCGTCCTCGAACCCACTTGACCCGCGGCGCGAACCCGGCGAGATTCCCGCCCAATGCATCCGATCCTATTCAGCATTCCGACTCCTTGGGGCGCCATTCCCATCTACTCCTACGGCGTGATGCTGGGAAGCAGCCTGCTCTTTGCTTGGTACTTCATCATGTACATGGGCAAGAAGATCGAGGGCTTC
>CAYZDM010000292.1:0-4741 GCA_964476875.1 uncultured Sandaracinaceae bacterium
GGTCGTGAACCCCGCGCGCGCGTAGTCCGCGAGCTTCCATCGCAGGATCAGCTCGGTGAGCGCTGGTGGCAACACAGGCAGCGCACGGATCAAGTAGTCGACGGCGTTGACCTCGAGGACCGCGCCGGTGAGCTCACCGTTCTCGTCGCGGCCAAATGAAGCGCCAGGCGGGTCGGGGGTGTCCCGGGTGATCCCTGCCTCGGCCAGGGCAAGGCTGTTCGCGAACGCTTCGTGCCCCATCTGCGTCAGAATGACGAACGGTTTGTCTGGGGAGAGTTCGTCGAGCTCGTCGAGCGTCGGTGGTGAGAGATCGGGCACCATGATCGGGTCCCACCCAAACGCGATGATCCACGGTTGGGGCAGAAATCCGTCCAGGGCTTCGCGTAGGGTCTCCATGACGTCGGCGCGTGACTCGTGATCAAAGCCACTCACGTTGATCGCCGAACCAAGAAGGGCCGTCCCGAGTGGATGCGTGTGCGGTTCGATGAAGCCGGGCATCAAGGTGGCGCCATCGAGGTCGACGATTTCAGTGTCGGGTCCAGCCGCGGCCCACACGTCCTCGGGGCTGCCCAGCTGCTGAATCCGGCCGTCCCTGATCCACATCGATTCGACCACAGGGGGGTCGGCCATGGTCACGATGTCCCCACCAACGAACATCACATCGCTCGGCGCAGTACTCGGCGCCGCCCAGGCGAGAAAGACAGCCGCTGCGCCGAGCAAGACGAGTAATACGATGCCGACACCGCGAAGGATCTTCATGAGTCGCCCAGCGTACTTCAGCTGGGCCGCGACTTCACTCATGAAGAAAGGGATATTTGGAGGCGTTACGCGGTGGTTGAGTTGTGGTCCCCAGCTGGGTGCAACATCCTACATGGATGATACGGTTTAGCTGAATCCTGCCAACTCTCACAGAAATCCCTCGGAGAGCTGGTTCCAGCGTATTTCACACGAGCTGGCGTTCCCGTAGGTTGGCTGCGTCGCGAAGTCGTGCAGCGCCTCCTCGGTGTCGGCTAGGGTGCAGCTTTAACACCTGCGGCCTGAATCTGAGCGCGGGCGATTCGAGCGATCCGCCACGTGACGACGCCGGTTGCGACCAAACCGAGAACCAGACCAGCGCCCTTCAGGTCCCAGTCGGTGTGACCATGTTCTGCCATCTTGGTCACATGTGCGGCGACGGTTCCGAGATACACGTCGAACAGCAAGTGCGGAAACATCCCCAGCGTCCCGACGGCCACCGAGCGAAACGGTGTACGAACCGCCCCTAGCGCGTAGCTCACTATCGCTGGGTTGATCGGAAGCATGCGCAGCCAGAAGACGAGGCTCGTGCCTTCCTTCTCGGCGGCTCGCACCGAATCGCGGATCGACGGTCGGGTCTCGAGGATCGCGAGAACACGTCCTCGCAGCGCACGCCGCCCAATGGCGTAGACGCCGAGGTTGGCGAGGTAGACACCCAGGAAGTAGTAGGCGTAGCCGGCCCACAACCCAAATACGACCCCGGCGCACAACCCGAAGAGGGTGTTGGGGAAGAAGAACGGCTCGACGATGATGATGGCGCCTACGAAGAGCACCGGTCCCCACGGGCCAAGATCTTCGACCCACTGTTCCACCTGCGGGAGCCAATGCGCCACACGATGCCCCTCGAACACCAGCACGACGAGCAACATGATCGCTAGAGCCCAAACGAACCGCTTGTGTACCAACTTCATGAAGGTTCTCTCTGCAGACGTCACGGACCCGTCGCTTCCGCGTATGGTAGCCAACACTGAACCAGAAGGACAAGGATGACGAACTCCTCTAGCGTCGCACCCATCGAAGTCGAGCTTACCGGCCAAGGTCTTCTCGAATGCCCTCTGCTCAACAAGGGCACCGCGTTTACGGAGCAAGAGCGCGAAGAACTCGGTCTCGTCGGGCTTCTCCCGATGCAGGTCGATGACATCGAGACCCAAGTCTCGCGCGCGTGTGGCGAGTATCTGGAGAAACAAACAGACATCGAGCGTCACATCTACCTGCGCGCCCTCCAAGACACCAACGAGGTGCTGTTCTACAGCCTCATTCACGACCGTCTCGCCGAGATGATGCCGATCATCTACACACCGATCGTCGGCCAGGCGTGCGAGAAATTCAGTGAGATCTACCGCAGGCCGCGAGGGCTATTCGTCTCGTACCCCGAGCGCCACAAGATCGACGCGATCCTCGACCGCGCGCCGGTTCGCCGCGTGGACGTCATCGTCGTCACTGATGGCGAGCGCATTTTGGGCCTCGGCGACCAGGGCGCCGGCGGGATGGGTATTCCGATCGGCAAGCTGTCCTTGTACACGGCGTGCGGCGGCATCAGCCCCGAAGGAACGTTGCCTGTCGTGTTGGACGTCGGAACCAACAACCAGGAGCGACTCGACGACCCGCTGTACATCGGCTGGCGCCACGAGCGGATTAGCGGCCAGGAGTATTTTGATTTCGTCGATCTGTTCGTGCAGGCGGTGAAGCGAAAGTTCCCCAACGTGCTCCTTCAGTTCGAGGACTTCGCCCAACAACATGCTGGTCCGCTCCTCGAACGCTATCGTGACCAGCTCTGCACCTTCAACGACGACATCCAGGGCACCGCGGCCGTGACGGTCGGCACTTTGCTCGCGGCGGTCAAGGTCGCCGGCAGCCGGATCTCAGAGCAAAGAGTCGTTGTGTTCGGCTCCGGGTCGGCGGGGTGCGGGATCGCCGAGCAGATCGTCGCCGCTATGGTCCGTGACGGCTTGTCCGAGAAGGAGGCGCGGTCGCGCTTCTACATGATTGACCGACCTGGCTTGCTTCACGACGGCCTCACCGGCCTGCTTCCCTTTCAAACGAAGTTGCTACAACCGACAGACCGCATCGCCTCCTGGTCTAGCGACGCATCTGGAGAGGTTTCACTGCTGGACGTCGCAAAGAACGCAAAGCCCACGATTCTCATCGGCGTTTCCGGGCAGCCGCAGAGGTTTACGGAAGACATCATTCGGGAGATGGCCAATCACGTCGATCGACCGATCGTCTTCCCGTTATCGAACCCTACCTCTCGGGTCGAGGCGTCGCCGAAAGACATCATTGAATGGACTGAAGGTCGAGCCATCGTGGCCACTGGCAGTCCGTTCGAGCCGGTCCAGCACGAGGGTCGTTCGTATCCCATCGCGCAATGCAACAACAGCTACATCTTTCCGGCCATTGGTCTCGGCGTGCTCAGTGTGGGTGCGCGCCGCGTCTCGGATGGGATGTTCATGGCCGCTGCGGAAGCGCTGAGCCGTTGCGCGCCGGCCCTGAGTGACGGTGCCGGAGCCCTCCTGCCACCCCTCAGCGAGATCCGGGCAGTCTCGGCGGACATCGCGTTCGCGGTGGCGGCGCAGGCCCAAGCGGAAGGCTTGGCCGACGAGTCGAGCGAGAGCGACTTGCGCGCGCGCATCCAAGCACGATGCTGGCAGCCGGTGTACGCACCCTATGTCCGAAGCACCCCATAGGCCTCCAAGTGGAGGGATGAATGAACGATACGAGCACGGCCACGTGTTCGACTAGGCGCCGACGGGCTCGTCGACGAAGTCATCCACGCGCTTCCACCAATCGAAGAGCCAGCGCCTCCGCGCGTCTCCTTTGGGGATGTCGTCGGCGTGGATTCGCCAAACCCGAATTTCGACTTTCTTACCGACGACCGCACCACTCAGCATATCGCCGACCTCGGCCATTCCCTCCAGACCGCGGTGAGCGATGATGAGGACGTCGGCGTGCGGTGCGGCGTCGAGCAGGCTGAGGACGCCCCCTGGTTTTGGAGGAAGGCTGTGCCGGAACGATTCTGCCAGGGCCGCAAGGTCGGGGTGGGTCTTGGCGAGCCTCTGCAGCGCTATCCGCTTCTTGCGCTCGGTGAAGCGAGTTCCCTCGGGGTAGAGCAGCACGCCTTCGGCGCCCAGGTTCTCTGCGAGCCCTCGTACACCGGCCAGCTCCTCGTGGGCGCTTCCGCCGCGATCGATGAAGTAGTTGGGTGATGCATGCCCGGCGACATCGATGCATGGGTCGACGAGGAGCTCGCGTTTGAACACGTAGCGGAGCCGGAGTCCCTTCGCGTTCGAGACAAAGGCCACGGGCAATGCGGTGTCGATCATGCTCGCGTGGCGAATGAACACCAGGACCGGCCCCGGTTGGATCTGATCGTCACCCTCAATCGATGGCGAGAGGGAGAGAAAGCGGCACAGCCATTTGAACAACGAGCTCCCCCACCAGCACTCGAGCCCGAAGAACATGTCCTGGCGTCGCGCGATTCGACCGGGCGTGACCAAATAGATCCCTGCCGCCGCGACCAGACCGACGAGCTCGATCGCCAAGTAGGCCCAGAAGAACATCATGAGGCGCAGCACCACGAACGAGCGCCGACGAACGACACCCACCACGAAAGCGGCTGGAATCCAGATCGGCGCAAGGACGGTCAACAGCACCCACAGCGCGGTATACGTTGACACCGTCATCAGTCTACGTCGGGTCGGAGACACCGATGCGGAATGTGAGAACGCCAGCGCTTGGACGAATCTAGAACGCCGGCGTCCGTCGGTCGGCCGCATCGCGCTCCGTTGTTGCTCAGCTTCGATCACACGGGAAGCATGCATCCTTCCCGCGGCGTTGGAAAGACGCCTATGGTGACGACACGACTGACGCGATCACCTCTTCGAATCCACCGCGCTGCTCTATTACCGTCGCGTCCGGTCCGAGAAACTTGAAGTAGTAAGGGCCGCCG
>CAYZDM010000293.1:0-4727 GCA_964476875.1 uncultured Sandaracinaceae bacterium
TGATTCTCTTCGGAATCCTGCAGGTTTCCATTGTGACGGCAGCGCATGACGTGCTGATTTATGCCGCCTCGGCCGGTGCCCGCTGTGCCACGATCGGATACAACGAGGAGATGGTAAAAAAAACCATTCGCATTGCGGCGCTGCCCAGCATGGGCGCGGGCCTGGCAGATCGACGGGTGGCCTTGGTGGCTCGCGATGTCGTGTCGCTGTTTCAGCGAGCGCGGTACATGTCGATGGCATACGGCCGTGCACATCGGGTCAACTACCGGAACGACTCTGGGACGGGGCTGAGCAATCAAACGTACGCGTTCGAGACTCTGCGCGGCACCAATGGCGCTTGCTCGCTCTCTACCTTCGAGAACGGGGGCAACATCGAGCTGGATGACCTGGATTGCAGCAACAACTGGCGCTGCGTCGACTATCTCTACGCCGACACCTACGACGCGGATCCCTCGGACAATGACATGATTCGCGTCGACGGATGGCAGGACACATCGTTCTGTTACGAGGCGGGCTCGGCCAACCAAGTGTTTCGCGGCGCGTCCTTGTTCGCGAATTGGCAGGTAGCGGACGCGATGGCCGGATTCGGTTTCCTCGCCTACCGCGAAGTCGACGGCGATGGGGTCGGCGTCGCGCGCAAGGTATTGATTCCACTTGGGACAGGGTCCCCGCGGATACTGCGATGATCGGTCGACGCCAACACCTGAAATCCGGCTTCACCCTCATCGAGGTCATGATCGCGATCGGTATCATGACGGTCGGCTCGCTTGGCATCCTCTCGATGCATCACGCCGTCAGCGGCGCCAACAGGTCCGCCCAGGAAATGAACACAGGGCTTGCGATCACCGAACGATGGATCGAACGCATCGAGCGCGACTCCTTGGCCTGGTCGGCGATCGGACTCAACAGCGGCGAGCTCGCCGGCACCGCTTACCTGGTGGGGCTAGCGGGTACCGCTTCGTCAACGGACTGGTTCAGGCCTGCGCCTTCCGATGGCGATGAGCACTATGCGTTCGACTACTTCGGCAACGACACCGATGTCTCATCGGAGATCAAGTACTGCACCAACCTGCGCCTGTACTGGCTGCGGCAGGGGAGCTCAGCGCGGGTGGACGTGCGTACGTTCTGGTACCGCGCCGGACACCTGGCAGGGACCGCAACGCACCCGAACTGGGTACAGGGCGCCGCCTTCCGTGCGGCGAAATGCGGCGCGGCGGCCGCGGACGGTTGGGGCATGGAATCGGCGCCCAACGTGGATGTGGTGTACGCCTCGACGGTGGTCACATGGCTGAGGAGGGACTAGGCGTGAAGAACAGCGGTTTCACACTCATCGAGATGATGGTCGCCATGGTCGTGGGGCTGACCGCCATCACATCGGTCTACAGCCTGGGCGCGGCGATGAGCCGGCAGTTCTACGAGGAGCAACGCACCGCGATCGCTCAAGGTACCTCGCGCGTGGCGATCATGGAGCTTCGACGAGACATCTCGCGTGCTGGCCTATTTGGCTCTCCCAACGGCACGCTCGAGTCGACTTGCGACGCCACACCCCCGTCGCTCCCGAAACTCGGCGGCAGCACCCTGCCCATGGGCGCCTTTCAATACTACGGGGACGAGGACCTCTCCGTGCTCGACCCCGGCGGACTCAACGCCCCCAACGTACATGCGGACCGACTACGGATTCTGACCAGCCTCTACATGACCGATCAGTTGATGATCCAGTCGTCGAGCACAGCCGGAGACGTCATCGTCCTCGATTCGGGCAACCAAGCGTATCGGCGTACCTTCTCATGGGGTCAGGCGGCTGGACCGTACACGAACGGCAGCCCGACAAAGTATCTAACGGGCGCGCTCGACTGGAACAGCGCCTGGGGCGGCGAGGGCCCGAACTGGAAAGGCATCGCGCAAAAGGGCGCCAGGGCGTTCCAGACCGGGTCGGTCCTGCACATCGAGACACCGGAGGGTCGTCACTTCTTCCGCTCGGTGTTCGGTAAGAAGGGCAACACTCAGAACGAGGTCCGACTCGAGGTGAAACCAGAGCTTCCGGTCGGCACCGCTTGTCTTCCTGGAGCCGCTGAGGGGGCCACGGTTGCGCCTCTTCAGTGGGTCGAATACGCGATCGTCGACCCATTCGACGCGGCGGCAGTCGGTGCGGACTTCATGGACTTCGAGGGGATGTTCTTCATCGACCTCGCCGACACCGCGAGCCCTGCCTTCCAACTCAAAGACGCGGGGACCAGCACCTTCGAAACACCGAACCGCGTCCTGGTTCGTCGCGCGCTCGACTCCAGCGACGGTACGGTCCGGTTGAACTCGACGCAAGTGGTCGCAGAGTTCGTGAGCAACTTCCAGGTGAGCTTCCTGCTCGACACGGCCTCGGGTACCGCGTCGCCCACCATTTCTGCCACGCCGCTCACGGGCTCCTCAGATGAGGGTACAATCAACGACAACCCGCAGCGAGTCCGGTCCGTCATCATCGACCTAGGGATTCGAAGCCCGCTCGAAGAGCCCGGCATTGCCTTCGGCTCGGTGGCCGATGCAGGGACCCGATTCGAGGTCGATGACATTCAAACCGGGTCGGCGCGGGTCCGCCATATGCGCATCGAGATCCCGGTGATGAACATCGCGAGGAGAAACCTCCCATGAAGCGTCCTCGTCAACAGGAAGGCGCCGCACTGTTCGTCGTGCTGATGATCATCATGGCGGGGACCGCCAGCGCTGTCTTCGCTGCGAACACCGTGTCGCACGAGGTCAGGGGCGCCGGCTTTGCCCGACAGCAGATGCAGACCCGCTACGCGGCGCGGGCCGGCTTGATCGGCGCGCTCGAGTGGTTCGATATTTTCGGCCCGTCCACCGTGAGGAGCCTCATGTTGACCCCGGGCAGCACCGAAGGGGTGAAGTTCCCCGCGTGCACCGCGACCAGCGGCTGCTATCCGGAGCCACCACTCGCCAACAACCGCCGCGCTTATCGAATCTACCCCGACCACTTCGTGGCTTTGCTCTCTCAGGACGGGGGAGTGACCGCCGGCCTGTTTGAGAACCTGCCGGTCGTCGCAGATGCCTCGTTCGGCGCTACCAGCGCGCATACGCCGATTATCGTCATCGACATCTACGACGAGCACGTCGTGAGCAAGCTCGCGCCGGGTGCCGCGGCCCAGGGCGGTACCAAGTTCAAGTACATGCGCACCACGCTGACCGCGCGCGGTCGCGCCCAACTGAGAAACGTCACCGATGTCGCGCACGGGGAAGACCATGGGCGCCAGGGCCACGAGACCGGCGCCGACATGCGCGCTTACATCGTCAGCGGGCCTTTCATCACGGGGGCTCTATGAGATTTTGGCTTCACTTTGCTTTGACTAGCTTGCTCCTAGCTTCGGTCGGGGCGAGCACCCCTGTGGCTGCGCAAGCGCCGGACATTCGCAACATTCGGCCGCATGTCGTCCTTCTGGTCGACAGCTCGGGTTCGATGGAGCGAAAGCCCAACTGCATTTGCACGACGCCAGCCTGCCTCGAGTGCCTTCCCGTTTGTGGGGCGGGCACATACGAACAGAACCGCTGGTCCGTAGTCGCGCAAGCCCTCACCGGTGAGTTCACCCCATACGAATGCAACTCAGACACGAGAATCGGTGGCATCTACAGCGGCGAGTACGACGAAGGATACTTCCTTCCGCACATTCAGTTGCCGCAAGAGATTCTCGCCTACGCCGGATCTCAGGGCGGCAACGGCGTACTCGATATCTACCTCGAACGCATCAAGTTCGGCCTGATGACCTTCGATTCGATCGGCACCTTGTCCGACCGACCCCCGTTGGTCCCTCAGGTCACCTTCCAGACCGCACCCTTCCCTGCCGAATCGCTCGCCACCAAGGGGATGTACTCATACGCGGGGGACAAGCCGTATACCTTCCCGGGCGCCGGCGGCACCGTGTACATGCTCAACAGCGGCGCGCGCTCCAGCGCCGCACCTGAAGGCGGTCTGGTGAGCGTCGGCGCCGACAGCACCGCGGCGATGACGTCTACCAACGCATCGATTCAGGCTACGGTGCTGGGCGACATCGGGCTCCTAAAGAACCCCTTGCGCCCGTTTGGCTCGACACCGACAGCCGCGTTGGTTGCGGACCTCGAGGACTTCCTCCAGAACGACGCCGACATCACTCAAAAGACCGCCGATCCGGGACCAGGCGATCCATATTATAGCTGTCGTGCCCGCAGTGCGGTGCTGATCACCGACGGCTTTCCGAACGGTGACATGCGTGGACCCCCGGTGAACTGCGAGCTGTTGGGTCAGCCGGTCGGCTCGACGGGATGTCCTTACGAAGAGGTGGCGGACACCGTGTCTGCGATGATCGCGGCCGGAGAGCTAGACAAATTCTACGTCATCGGCTTTGCGCTCGATGGCAATCCCGCAGAGGTCGCCGCGGTCGAAGCACTGCTCAACGACATCGCATTGGTCGGGGGCACCACGGAGGCCGTCTTGGTGGCAGACCGTGCCGAGCTCGTGACGGCGCTGAGCACCGCCCTCAACGAGCAGAACCCAGGAGCCACGAGCCGAACCGCCCCGGTGGGCACCGGGTTGTCGCCGGGCCTCATTCAGGCGGACTTCATTTCGGGGTTCAATGCCTCGCTGGACGTGGCCGATCCGTGGGATGGCATTCTGGAAAGGCGACGTGTGGAATGCGTTAGCGGGGTCCCGGTCGTTCAGACCGTCGAGGACTCCGATCGCTTTCAGT
>CAYZDM010000294.1:0-4725 GCA_964476875.1 uncultured Sandaracinaceae bacterium
CCTGTCGGTGACGGCGAAGGACGAGGCGACCGGCAAGGACCAGAAGGTCACCATAACCTCGAATAGCGGTCTGTCCGATGACGAGATCGACAAGATGGTGGAGGATGCCGCTTCCCACGAGGACGATGACAAGAAGCGCCGTGAGCAGGTGGAGGCCCGCAACAAGGCAGACCAGCTGGCCTACGGTGTCGAAAAGGCGCTCGAGGACGTCAAAGACAAGCTTCCCGCCGACAAGGTCGCCGACGTCGAGGGCAAGGTGAAGTCGCTTCGCGAGGCCATCGAAGCCAACGATTCGACGGCGATGGCCACCCACACCGCTTCTCTCGAGGCTGCGATGAAGGAGATCGCCGAAGCCGCCTATAGCGCTGCTGGCGCAGAAGCCGGTGCCGCCGGTGAAGCCGCCCCTGGCGCGGCTGCCGAGGAGCCGAGCAAGGCCGATGATGATGTCATCGACGCCGAGTTCGAAGAGGACTGACAACTCCGGTCTGACAACCCCCGAAAAGCCCCGCTCGGTTCAGCGCCGCGCGGGGCTCTTCATTGTGCTTGCCCCAATCCGCCCAAGCTCTATGTAATACAACAGCCGCCCGAGCTTGGGGGCTTCATTTCACATGCCGGCACTCGAAATTCCTTTCTTCGGCACCTTGGTGCTTTGCCTGATTCTCATCAGCGCCTCGTACACGATGGCCGTCGCCATGGGAGCGGGCCGGGGGCGACCGCATCTGCTGCCCTCCGCGCGCTGGGGAACGTACGCCACATGCGCACTCGTCCTCGTGGCGGTCTGCGTGCTGGCCTATGCCTTCCAGGTTCACGACTTTCGCATCCGATATGTCGCACGCTACAGCGATCGATCGATGCCCTGGGGGTACCTGATCGCATCGCTCTGGGGCGGCCAAGATGGCTCCCTGCTGTGGTGGGCGTTTCTGCTTTCGGGGTACACCTTCTTCGTGACCCGCTGGCTTCGCGGGCGCTACACGGAGCTGCAGCCGTGGATCATCGCGACGCTGATGAGCATCCTGATCTTCTTCGCTGTGTTGATGCTCTTCGCGGCCAATCCGTTTGCGACCTACATCCGAACGACGCCTGGAGACGGAGAAGGTCTCAATCCGCTGCTTCAGAACTACTGGATGGCTATCCACCCGCCCTCGCTCTACATGGGCTTCGTAGGCTGGTCGGTTCCGTTCGCGATCCTGATCGCCGCACTGATCACGGGTCGCCTCGGCAATGAATGGGTTCGCGCGGCGCGCCTCTGGTCGATGATCGCTTGGTCGTTCCTATCTCTGGGGTTGTTGCTCGGCTGCCTGTGGTCGTACGAAGAGCTCGGCTGGGGCGGATACTGGGCCTGGGACCCGGTGGAGAACGCGTCGTTCCTGCCATGGCTCGTCGGGACGGCGTATTTGCATTCCGTGCTGATCCAAGAACGACGCCACATGATGAAGGTGTGGAACGTCTTCCTCCTGGCGCTGACGTTTTTCCTCACGATTTTCGGCACGTTTCTCACGCGTTCGGGGCTGATTGCGAGCGTTCACTCGTTCGCCCGCTCCGATATCGGCCAATACTTCGTTTGGTACATGGCGTTCTTAGTCATCGGGATCGCCGCGCTCATGATTTGGCGACTCCCGAAGCTCAAAGCGGACAACCAGATCGAGTCCTTGGTCAGCCGGGAGTTCGCGTTCTTGCTGAACAACTGGGTGCTCCTCGGGATGATGGTGTTCGTGCTGATCGCGACGACCTTCCCGCTCCTCAGCGATTTGGTTCGCGGTGAGGAGGTCACGGTCGGCCCCGGTTTCTACAACAAGTGGATGGTCCCGCTCGGCCTCGTTCTCTTGTTCTTAGCGGGGTTGGGGCCCCTGGTGGCGTGGCGAAAGGCGACGGGGTCGAAGCTCGCTCGCGCGATGCTGTTCCCGGTTGGTACTGGCATCGCCGTGGGGGTGCTGCAGTTCATCTTCGGCGCGCGTCTTGGGTACCCGCCCATCGTGGAGCCTACTGAGATTTACGACACCACGACGGGGACAGTCCTGGCATGGATGTCGGCTGTCGCGCCGGTCGTTTCGTTCTCGACGTGCGCGTTCGTGCTTGCGAGCGTCGGCCAAGAGTTCTGGCGTGGGGTCCGTGTGCGCATGCGGAAGGGCGAGAACGCCGGCACCGCGTTGGTTCGCCTCGTGTCCAAAGGGCGTCGCCGTTACGCCGGATACATCGTCCACGTGGGCGCCGTCTTCATGTACATCGGCTTCACTGGCGCCGCCTACGACGTCGAGCAGGAGAGCGCGCTTCGCCCCGGCGAGACCATGTCGATCGGCGCGCACACAGTTCGCTACGACCAACCCCGCATGGAGGCCGATCCGAACAAGCGGATGATCTTCACGGACATGACCCTCATGGACAAGTCGGGGAACGAAGACGGCGAGGTCGCGCCTGCCAAGTTCATCTATCGCACCCACCCGCAGATGCCCACGACCGAAGTCGCGATCCGCAGTCGTCCTGCCGAAGACATCTACGTGATCATGAGCACGGTAGATCCGTCCACCCGTCGCGGCACGTTCCGCGTCATCGTCCGACCGCTCGTCGCCTGGATTTGGTTCGGTGGAATCGTGCTCTTGCTCGGCGCGATGTTGGGGATGTGGCCCACCGGTCGCGAGTTCCTTCGCGAAGAAGTGGTGCAGCGCCGGCGCTTTCGGTTTTCTCCGGCCGCCGCGGTCGTGGCCATGGCGATCGTAGTCGCCACCATGATGGCTTGGGTCGGTGTCGCGTCTGCACAGAACGACAGCAGCAGTTCGCTCCACGCGGGCTCCGTCGTCATCAACGATCCCGTCGAACGTCAGCTGTTCGGCCGACTGCTGTGCCAGTGCGGCGACTGTGCCCGCTTGCCGCTTGATACCTGCGCGTGCGGTTGGGCGGACGACAAACGGATTGAGATTCGCGAGGCTCTCGCCGCCGGTGAGGAACCTACGAAGATTCAAGAGTCGTACCGTGCTCAGTATGGTGGGAAGGCGCTCGCCATCCCCTCTGACAAGGGGCTCGACCGCGCCCTCTGGGCCGTTCCGGTTGCAGGCATGGGCTTGGCTGTCGGCCTGATCATCATGATGGGGCGACGCTGGCAGCGGCGTGGGGCGCTTCCGACGAAGAGCGCGGTTGCCGGGGCAAGCGAAACCCTCAAGTACGACACGCGTCTGGATGAAGAACTCGACCGCACGGAGGACAGCTGATGGCTGAGTTCCTCCCGTGGTTGTTCATCATCCTGGCCGCCTTTGGCATGATCGCTGGGCTCACCAGCCTCTGGCTCAGCCTGAGCCTGGCGCTTTCGGACGAGGTTCTGGGGGGCGCCCGCGCGCAGATCATCTCGGACGCCCGTCGTGCCTTGGTGTCAGAGAAGGAAGCTCTGCTCCAGGAGATACACGACGTCACGTTCGAGCACGACGCCGGCAAACTCTCGGATGTGGACTACGAAGAACTGAACGCGAAGTTGCGCGCCCAAGCACGTGAGGTGCTTCACTCGCTCGACGAGGGTGCGGAGTCCTATCGGAATGAAGCCGAGGCCCTGATCGCCAAACGGCTCGCGGACGAAGTCTAGTGCGCATCGCAGCTTTCATTGGCCTGCTCATGTGGGCCCCCTCCATCGCATTCGCCCAGCAGGACCAGGCGGTCGTCGACCGTGTCCTCGGCAACGTCAAAGAGCTGGTCACTTCCACCGTCGATCCCGAGGTCCCGCAGGGGACCATCGTGGTTCAAGTCGTCGATGCCAACGACGAGCCAATCGCTAAGCAAGCCGTGCGGCTCGGCCTGATGGAGCAGTCGGGCGGGCGTGAGAGCAAAGCCTGCGTCACCGACGATCAGGGTACGTGCGCGTTCCCGGATCTACTCACGGACACCAAGCACTCGTACCGCGTGAATGTCCCGTTCGAGGGCGCGCTCTACAGCTCGACGCCGTTTCGGCTCGACCCCAACGAGGGCCAGCGAGTCCGCGTCATCCGATTGGCGACGACGGCGGACAACAGTCGGGTCTTTCAGTTGCTGGGCCGTACGATGATCGAGTTCCGCGACGGCCGCGCTCACATGACACAAGAGGCACGACTGACGAATCTCGGGGCCGAGACCTATGTGTTTCCCGATGGTGGCATGTCGATTCGACTTCCCGATGGCTTCAAGGCGTTCGACTCCAAGGCGGTCATGACCGACCAGCGCCTCGCTGCGACGGACGAGGGGCTAGAGATCAGCGGCTCGATTCCGCCCGGCCGAGCAGATCTGATGTGGACTTACGATATTCCGATCGACGGCGCTTCGCTTTCAGTCGAGCAGGCGGTGCCGTTCGCCACGATGGAGTATCAGGTCGTGAGCGACTACATCGAGGGGATGACCCTCGAGGTGGAGGATTTTCAGGTCGCCCGAGTGCATGAGGGGGCCGACCGACGTTTCTTGGTGGCGGGCATGATGCGTCGCCCTGGCGAGCCTCCCATCGATCCCCTCCGGATTCACATTCGGGGTATCCCGGGTGCTGGCCCCTTGCCGTACCTGGCTGCGGCGGTTGCGGCGATCTTCGTTTTCCTGGGAATCTGGCTTCTTTCCCGGCCTCTCGATCAGAGCAAGATTCTCGCCAAAGTCCGCGACGACCGGCGTGGTGAGTTGCTGGACGAGATCGCCGAGCTGGAAGGCCAGCGCGCGTCCGAGGAGGTTGGTCCGGGCTTCTACGAGCATCGCCGGCGGGAATTGACCGATGAGCTAGCAATCGTG
>CAYZDM010000295.1:0-4717 GCA_964476875.1 uncultured Sandaracinaceae bacterium
CGGGACGCCGCCGGCTTGTTCCACCCGCATCTTCATCGAGAAACCGGGCTTCACCCCGTATTTTCGCATCGCTTTGGCACGTTCGTCATCAGACAACTCGAGACCTAGGTTCCGCCCCCGAAACGCCCGCGTCCACAGGTCCGCCGGGTACTTCTGTGTCAGCCACAGGTCGATGACGGTCCTGTGGTCTTGGTCGATGACCTGAACGTGCTCGGTCTCGAGCCCGCTCACGGTCTCTTTGCCGAACTTCTTGATCTCGAGATTGGCGTTCTCGCCTGATCCTGTGACCTGCTTGCTCTTCGTGGCGAGCGCCGAATACGGGGTCTCCGTGATGGTGCGCTCGTCGTGGGCGATGGAATAGTAGCTGTCGCCTTTTGCCGGCATGATCGTGGTCGCGTGCACGGGCGCCCCATCGGCATCCTTTGACCGGATGTCCATGCGGACATCGCCGTTCTTGGAGTAGCGCGCGTAAACATGCGCCACGACTCCTTGCTCGCTTGCGAGGTTCGCCTTCAAGAGGCCTTCGAACGCAAGCGCAGGTGATGCCATGAGCATCGTCACCAAAACCGTCAGCAGCACACGCATCGAGGTGAAGCTTAGGCCGTCCGCACAACCAAGCCAAACGCATCATCGTCGTAGAGCTGGTCGAAGGTTTCGGCGAACTTTGTTTCGATATTCTTGCGTTTGAGTTTGAGGGTAGGGGTGAGTTCGTCCTCTATCACGCTGAATTCTCTATCGAGCACGCAGATTTTCTTGATCGTTTCGACCCGCGACAGCCCTTCGTTGGCCCGCTTCACCGACGACACGATTCGCTGCTGGACGTCTGGGTTGCGCGACACCTCTGCGAGGAGAGCTTGAAGCTCAGCGGAGCGGCCAAGCGGGTTGTCGGAAAGATCCCGGATGTGCTTCTCGGCCGCGTCGCCGTCGATGAGCTTCTGTTGACGGGCCCATTCGACTGCTTCAGCCGCGCCTACCGTGACCAATGCCACGAGGTACTTTCGTTTGTCGCCGTGTGCGTGGGCTTGACTGATCATCGCGTCTGATGCCTTGAGCTCGTTCTCGATGTTCGCCGGCGTGATGTTCTTGCCGCCGGCAGTGATGATGATGTGCTTTTTGCGATCGAGAATGTGGACGCAGCCGTCCTCGTCCTTCTTGCCGATGTCGCCGGTGTAGAGCCAGCCATCGATGATGGTCTCCGCGGTTGCTTCGGGGCTCTTGTAGTAGCCTTGAAAAACGATGTCTCCGCGTATCAAGATCTCGCCGTCGCTTGCGATGCGGTCTTCGACGATGCTCAGGGCGCGGCCAACGGAGCCGAGTTTGACGTGGCCTGGTACGTTGGCGTGCGTGATCACGGTGGATTCAGTCATTCCGTACATCTCGTAGATGGGAAAGCCCGCTGCCCAGAAAAACTCCAGAATTTCTGGGGCAATGGGTGCTGCTCCGGTGATGAAGTAGCGAACGCGCCCGCCGAACACCGCGCGAAGCTTTGAGAACACGAGACGGTCGGCCAAGCGGTGCTTCAACCTGAGGCCCCATGGGATGGGTTTGCCGGCCTGCCAGTGCTGTACCGCTTCGCGGCCGATTCGTTCGGCCCATCGGAAGATGCGTTGACGAGTAGGAGAGGCGTGCTCGACCGTGCTCATGATCTTCGCGTAGGCCTTTTCGAAGATGCGCGGCACGCTCCCAAAGATGGTGGGCCTAACCTCGGCGATTTCTTCAAGCACCTTCGCGATGCTCGAGGCAAAATAGGTGCCCATGCCCGTGTTGATGCGTCCGTAGAATGCGAGGATGCGTTCGGCGACGTGAGCCATGGGGAGGAAGCTCAGGCCGACATCACCTTCGGCGATCGAGAAGGCTTCGTCTTGGTGTCGCATGATGCTCAGGATGTTCTCGTGCGAGATCATCGCGCCTTTGGGTGGGCCGGTCGTGCCGCTGGTGTAGACGATGATCGCGGTGCTATTCGGATCCACTTGGGCGACACGCGTGACGATCGCAGAATGGTCCACTGGCGTTTGAAGCACCCGGTCGAACGGGACCAACCAATTGTGGACCTCCATCAATGACTCGACGCCGGTGGTGTTCCAGACGACGACTTTCTCTAGCTTCGTGAGCTCGTCGCGGCGGGCGAGGATCTTGTTGACCTCTTCGATGCCTTCGACGAAGGCGACCTTGGCGTCCGCGTGGTCGAGGATGTACGCGAGCTGTTTCGGCGTGAGAGTGGGGTAGGCGCCGAGGGTGACGGCGCCCGCGAGGAGCCCACCGAGGTCGCAGTAGCACCACGTGGGGCTGGTGCCGCCTACGATGCAGACCTTGTCTTGGATCTGTAGTCCAAGGCCGAGAAGGTAGGTTGCGATGGCGCTGGCCCGGTCCGCGAAGGTGTTCCAGGAGACTGGCTCCCAGTCGGCGCCTGCTTTGAAATGGAACGCGGGTCTGTCGCCGTCGCGCTCGACGCGCTTGATGAACATATCTCCGACGGTTCGCGAGCGCCGTGCGATGTACTCGGCGGGGTTGCCCTCTGCTGGCGGAGTGTCAAACATCTTCACGGGTTTACCGCGGATTCAGGCTCCAGATCTAGCCTTTAGAGACGGGATTTGACGGAGCGGTAACCCCCGCTACACTCCGCGCCCTTCTCGCCCAGAAGGCAAGGAACTCCCATGCGTGACCTGATCAAGCTCAGCTGTGAAAACTGCGGCAAAGACAACTACGTGACGGACAAGAACCGGCGCACCATGCCCGGGAAGTTCAACATCAAGAAGTTCTGCCCCAAGTGCCGCAGTCACCATTCCCACAAAGAAGGCAAAATCAGCAAAGGCTAAAAAAGGGGTCAGACCCCTTTTTCGAAGGGTTAATTGACGAGCCCTTTGCCTGAGCCTGCTGCTGGCCCGCCGACTTGCCGTTGGGGCTCCGCGCGCCGTACAACGCCTCCATGGCGAATGGCGAGACGCACAATCTAGGGATTGGATATCTGCTGTGGATCTTCGGGTTCATGGGGGCGCACCGGTTCTACTATGGGCGCCCGGTGACGGGGACGATCTGGTTTCTGACGCTTGGGTTGCTGGGCATCGGCTGGCTGATCGATTTGCTACTGATGCCGTCGCTCGACCGTTCGGCTGACCTTCGGTACCAGCCGGGTCCTGTTAGTTACAATCTGACCTGGGTGTTGCTCACCTTCTTTGGGATGTTTGGCATCCACCGAATCTACATGGGCAAGTACCTTACCGGGCTTCTCTACTTTCTCACTGGCGGCCTGCTATTCGTCGGCGTTCTCTACGACTACTGGACCCTCAACGAGCAGCTGGACGAGGTGAACGGCGCGCCGGCTTGACCCCTGCGAAAAGGGGGACTGTCCCCTTTTGCGAGAGGTTGATAGATGGGGGGATTAACCCTTCGAAAAAGGGGTCTGACCCCTTTTTACGCCTGACCCCTTTTTAGCGGTCGGTTAGGCGGGCTACTAGGGCGCCGGTGCTGCCTAGGTGGCGGGGGGCGGTGCGGAAGGCGAGGACGAAGCGGGCGGGGGCGCGCTTGCTGAGGGATTCGATCATTTCGGCTTTCAGGGTGGCTTTGCCGTTCGGGCTGTGGAGGCCCTTGCCGACGATGATCAGGACCCAGCGCTTGCCTGCTTGTTGGCGGTCGCGGACGAAGCGGAGCATTTCGCGCTCGGCCTCTCGCACGGTGTATCCGTGTAGGTCGCACTCGGCTTCCACCTGGAGTCCGGGGTCTTCCAGCGCGTCGACGATGCTCGCGTGTGTGGAGCTGCGTCTCCCGGCGACGATGCCGTTGCTTTCCCGCTCTACGATCAACGCCTCCAGGGGCGGCCCAGGGTTCGACGCCCTGCCTGCGACCTGAGCCGGGCGCTCTTCGACCGGGAGCATGGCTCGCTTTCGAGTGCTTCGGTCTAGCGGCTTCACGTCGGCAAAGGCGCGTTCAAGGGCCTCGCGCTCGACCTTGGAAGGCTGCCCCGCCCCGACTTTCGGGTCCCTGCCACCTTTTCCGCGTTTGCCTGATTTCGCCACAGCCCATCCATCATGAACCGGCAACACCCCCTTCGGCAATTTGCGCACCTGCTGCGGCCCGTGGGCAGGAGACGAAGATTGTTCGCCACCCCGACCCCCGGCGACCCGAAATCGCGCGGGTTTTCGGCGCCCATCGGTGGCACAACGATTGCACCATCAGGCCGTGATGGACGTCAGTCGCCGGTTATGGAGCGGTGTGTCGAGTTGGCCGAGGCGCTTGGATCCTCCTCCGTGCGCGAGAGTCTGCGGCGGACCCCTCGCAGAGCACAACCAGCTGCCAGAGGTCACCACGATGCTGGGGCCCGTTTCCCGGCCGCGCGACTGAGGTCCTTCGTAATCTCCCAGCGCGCGTCGCGCCGAGCTAGCCCTTCTTGGGCGCTTCGCGCTTCGGTCGCAGGTTGCACTGCAGGATCGCCTTGCGGACCCTCACCGTGTCCGGTGTGACTTCGACGAGTTCGTCCTGATCGATCCAATCGAGCGCCGTTTCGATGGTGAGCTGGTTGTGTGGCGTCAGAACGACGTTGTCGTCCTTGCCTGCAGCGCGGATGTTGGTGAGCTTCTTCTCGCGCGTGCAGTTCACGTCGAGGTCACTCGGGCGATTGTGTTCGCCGATGACCATGCCTTCGTAGACATTGGTCGCCGTGCCGACGAAGAGCTTGCCCCGCGGTTGCAGGTTGAAGAGCGCATACGGCGTCGTGCTGCCC